>NZ_JBATWY010000117.1:0-23020 GCF_049672945.1 Haloferula sp.
CCGGAAGTGAAACGCTGTTGCGCCGATGGTAGTGGGACGACAGGTCCTGTGAGAGTAGGTCGCCGCCAGGTTATTGCCCGTCATTTCGCCAACGCGAGATGACGGGCTCTTTTTTTGCACGCATCTCCCGATCTTTGGGGAGCGAATTCCACGATTGCCGATTGGTTTTGGAGCTCTTAACCGCTGTCGCCGAGGAGATAATCAATGCTTGTCGCGATCCAAGGCTCCTTGCTGAGAGTGATTCGTTGGCGGGGCAGGCATGATCGAGGCTCTGTGATGAACCAAAAATCTCGGGTATGGGGTGGGATTGCTGCGAAGCGGGGATGGGCAGGCAATGAAAAATTCACGTTCGTGGGATGAGTTGCTTGCCTGTTTGGGATTCGGACAGATGCTGGGACTCGATGAGGTTGCTCGGATGGTTTGTATCGCTGTCGCTGGTGATACTGGCGATCTGGCTGGGTTTCGGCGGGGAGTGGGAGGAGAGGTTTTCTCTTGCTGGCTCGGTCGAATGGCTGGAGTCCAACGGCGATTGGGGTTGGATTGCTGGGGTCTCCCTGCTTATTGGAGATGTGGTTCTTCCGGTTCCTGGGACGGTGGTGATGTCGGCCCTCGGATGGCTCTATGGGCCTTTGTTCGGAGGGCTGGCGGCTTCCCTTGGGTCGGTTTTGGCGGGTTTGGTGGCTTACGGTTTGTGCCGTACGATGGGGGAAAAGATGGCACGGCGGCTTTTGGGTGACTTGGATTACGAGAAGGGGAGGCTTCTGTTTACCAATGGAGGGGGATGGATGGTGGCGATTTCCCGCGCGCTCCCGATTTTGCCCGAGGCGGTGGCCTGTACGGCGGGCTTACTGAGGATGCCATTTGGCCGGTTTTTTGTTTCACTTCTCTGCGGAAGCATCCCGATCGGATTTTTGTTCGCATGGATCGGATCCGGTGGGCGTGAGGCTCCGGCTTGGGCCTTGGCTTTCAGTCTGCTGGTGCCTGCGTTCCTTTGGGCTCTGGCACGTCTGGTGATGAAAAAGGTTGGTTCGGAATCTTGAGGTCAGAAGCCAGGCTGGCGGGATTAGTTTTTTAGCGTTGAAAACTGATAAATTCTAGATCATTGGACCTCCGGTGCATCCACTGTCCTCCATAACATTTTAACCATAAGACATTTCTGATATCTAAGATTCATTTAGCAATCTTGGATTTGTGATTTTTGGCCTCAGTTTTTTCCTTAAGGCAATAGCGCCCGTCTGGCGCGCCTATTGCTATTTGCTGTTGGTTAGTCCAATGGGCCTGAGTTCGGAGCTCTGAAAATTACAGAATAGTCGATGAGTTTGTCATGACGTTTCCCCCCACGTCCGCCACCAGATTGCTGAGCCACCTCTTTCAGCGAAGTACGGTTGCGTCTTGGATTTGCTTGGGTTTGGTAGCTGGAGCTGCGCCAAGCGATGTCAGCTTTTCAGGAAGTGATATTCCGGAACTGACGGTCCCTGGAGCGGGTGTGGGCACTTTGGCTCTGACGGATCCGGATGGCTCAGAGAGCTACACCTTTGATTTGGTCGCTGGAGACGGCGATGATCATAACGGATTTTTCCTGTTGAATTCGGATCAGGTTCAAGTCAACGCGGCGCTCGACTTCGAGGTGCTGGGAGGGGTCTTGTCGATCCGCGTCGAGGTCCGGGACACTAGTGGAGTCGTTCTTGAGCAAGCGGTCGCGATCGGGCTTCTTGATGATCGCACCGAGGATGCAGATGGTGACGGTCTCAGTGAAGCTGATGAAGAGGATCTGCATTCGAGTTCGGACCTTCTTTATGATACGGATGGCGATGGGTTTGGGGACGCCTATGAGGTGGCGAACGGGACATTGCCGGGAGATGATTCGAGTAAGCCAACGGGTTCAGTCATTTTGGCCTGGGGCTCGGATGTCGATGGTCAGTTGACGATCCCCGGCACCTTGGGGGAAGTGGCCGAGGTGTCAGCGGGTCTTGGTCACAATCTCGCCCTTCGGAGTGATGGCTCGGTTGCGGCTTGGGGTCGGAATATCGAAGGCCAGTCAACGGTTCCTTCTCCTCTAGCTGCCGCGATCGCGGTCGCAGCCGGTGACCGGCACAGTTTGTGTCTCTTGGCCAATGGTTCAGTGGTGGCCTGGGGATCTGACGTCGATGGCCAGTCGACCGTTCCGAACGGGTTGACAGGGGTGGTGGAGATTGCAGCAGGGAGTTCTCATAGTATGGCGCTTAAGAGCAATGGGACCGTGGTGGTTTGGGGTTCGAACTCGGTGGGTCAGTCCACCGTGCCAGCGGGGCTTTCAGGGGTGGTCGATATCGCAGCCGGCGGGGATCACTGTCTGGCGCTTCTTTCGGATGGGACGGTGGCTGCTTGGGGTCGCGACGATGACGGGGAGATTACCGGCATCAATGCGGTGACCGGGGTGATCGGAATAGGAGCCGGACTTCGCCATGTCATGGCCTTGACTGCGGATGGCGAGGTTTTGGCGTGGGGTGATGCGAGCAATGGACAAACGTCTCCACCTGCCGGCACTGGCAATCTCGATCTTTCGGCCGGTGGATCGCATGGCCTCCTGATTGATGGCAGTCGCGAGGTGCAGGCCTGGGGTATGGATGATGCCGGCCAATCAACACCACCCTTCGAAGCCCAACAAGTGAGGCGAGTGTCTGCCGGTGAATCCCATAGTGTGGCGCTGCGACGAGGGGCTGACTATCCGGAGGTGAGCAGTGAGAAAGGGATTGTTGGTGTGATCGGAGATGCTTTTTCTCATCAGCTTACGGTGGCGAATGCGATACCGACCGCTTTTGGGGCCATGTCACTTCCCGCGGGATTGTCGTTGAATCCGGCGACTGGAATGATCAGCGGGGAGCTTGTGGATACTGAGGCTGTGGTGGCAAGGGTTTGGGCCGACACCGATCAGGGCAGGCTTACCCAGTTGCTCTTGATCGAGGTATTCGATGCGGCCCCACCCACGGCGATCTTTTTGACACCTGCGACGGTCTCGGAGACGGCTTTGGAGGGCAGCGTGGTTGGGGTATTGACGGCTCTAGATCCCGACGCGGTGTCCAGTCATAGCTTCAGTCTTGATAATGATCCGGTTGATGATCCGGATGACGAGGACAACGGATTGTTTTCGATTATTGGAAACGAGTTGGTTCTCGACAACGACATGCCCTTTGATTTCGAGGATGGCCCGATGACTTTCAGTATCAATGTGATGGTGGTCGATGGGGCTTTCAACACGCTCACGCAATCCTTTGTCATTGTGCTGACGGATGACCGAGACGAGGACTTTGACCGTGATGGATTAACAGAAGCGGAGGAGGAGGATATCTACGGGACCAGCGATTTGAATTTTGATGGCGACGGCGACGGCTTTCTTGATTCGGTGGAGATCACGTTCGGGAGTTCGCCGTTCGATGCGAATGACATGCCGGCCTACTCATTGGTGGGGTGGGGTGGGAACTCGTCGGGACAGTTGCTTGTTCCTTATGATGGGAGCTTTCGGACGCTTGATATTGGGCAGCAGCACTCAGTTGCTCAAAAATTTGATGGTTCGCTGGCAGCTTGGGGTGGTGACAATGAATATGGGCAGACGACCATTCCCGTGGGGCTGAGCGGTGTGGCGCAGGTGGCCGCCGGCGGTGATACCTGGACGGAAGGGGCCGCGCATTCGCTTGCCTTGCTTGCTGATGGAACCGTGGTGGGATGGGGTTGTGATGAGAAGGGGCAGGCGACACCTCCCGTTGATTTAAGTGGTGTGGTTTCCATAGCGGCGGGTCGTGATCATAGCCTCGCGTTGAAGGGCGACGGCACCGTGTTGGCTTGGGGAGGCAACTTCCACGGACAGACGGATGTGCCGGTTGGTCTGAGCAATGTGGTCGCGATTTCGGCTGGGGGCTTCTTCAGTCTGGCCTTGAAGGACGACGGAACGGTGGCGGTCTGGGGCGGGTGCTTCGATGGCAATAATTGGGTCGATTTTGATGAAGCGCCCGGTCTTTCGGATGTAGTCGCGATTTCGGCGGGACGGTATCATGCTCTGGCTCTGAGAATCGACGGCACTGTGGTGGCCTGGGGGCACGACTCCCACGGGCAGCTGCAAATTCCAGCAGGATTGAGTGATGTGGTTTCGATATCAGCTGGGGGCTTTCATAACCTTGCGCTGAAGGCGAATGGCGAGGTCGTTGGTTGGGGAATGAATGACTACGGGCAGACGTCGGTTCCGATGGCGGCCACATCGGCGATTCAGCTGATTGAGGCGGGGCTTTTTCACAGTGTGGCGATCCAGGCATCAGCGGGGATTCCAAGGATCACGAGTGCGAAGGAGATTCAAACAAGTCTGTCCACCGCAGTAAACCATCAGGTGGTAGTGTCGAACGCGACCCCCACATCGTTCATGGCCATGGGCTTGCCGCCGGGCTTGAGTATGGATTCGAGTGGGTTGATCACCGGATCCGTATCCGCGGTGACACGAAGTAGCGTGAGGATTTGGGCGGACACGGATAAAGGCCAGGTGGAGCAAATTTTATGGGTGGGGGCAATCGACGGCGTGCCGGCGACGGATATCCAGTTGTCCTCATCCCAAGTGAACGAGAATGCGCCGGAAGGTACGGTGGTGGGGACACTCTCGGCCGTCGACGCAGACGCCTTGGATAGCCATGTCTTTGCGCTGGTGATTGGTGAGGGATCCGAAGACAACTCGAAGTTTCGGATTGAAGGGAACCTGTTGGTGGTCGGGGCTGGATTTGATCAAGACTTTGAGGTTGATCCCCAACTACAGGTCAGGATTCGGGCGACAGACAGCATGTTGAATCCCTACGAGGAGGTCGTTCTCTTGAGCTTTGTCGATGATCGGGCTGAGGATGCTGATGGCGACGGTTTGACTGAAGGTGAAGAGGAAGATCTCTATGGGACAAGCGATGTCTTGTTTGATTCAGATCTTGATGGCTTCAGCGATGCCTTTGAATTGGCTCAAGGTTCTTCTCCGATCGATGATGATTCCTACCCGACGGGTTCCGTCCTGATCGCCTGGGGAGAGAACGGAGCCGGGCAAACGGATGTTCCTTCAGGCTTGGATGATGCGACCGCGATTGCCGCGGGAAGCGCCCACAATCTCGTCGTTAAGGGCGATGGGAGTGTGGTGGCTTGGGGTTCCAACAGTGATGGGCAACTCGGAGTTCCGGTAGGCTTGTCCAATGTGACCGCAGTTGCAGCTGGCGAGGCCCATAGTCTCGCATTGAAGGACGACGGAACCGTTGTTGCCTGGGGTAGGAATCTGGAAGGGCAGGCCAGCGTGCCGACGGATCTGAGTGGGGTGGTGGCAATTGCTGCCGGAGGCCACCACAGCCTGGCGCTGGTGAACGACGGATCGGTTGTCGCGTGGGGTAGTGACGCAGCGGGCGAGTCAACAGTACCTCCTGGATTGGGTGTGGTGGTGGCGATTGCCGCTGGAGCGGATTACAGCGTCGCGCTCCAGTCGGACGGCTCGGTGATGACATGGGGGGAGACTGGGTCCGGTCAGTTCCTGGTGTCTCCAGACTTGCGAGAGGTTATTGATATCGCCGCGGGAAGGAATCACGTTCTAACCTTGATGGGTGACGGGACGATAATCGGCTGGGGAGATTCGAGCCAAGGACAGATTAATATCCCGGACGGCCTTGATGAAGTGGTGAAAATCGCGGCGGGGGATGTGCACAGTCTGGCCCTCCGGAATGACGGGACGGTTGTTGCGTGGGGTGGGGCGGGAAGCAGAACCGTAGCACTACCCTTCGATGTCGATGGTGCGGAGCTAATCGCTTCGGGTGTGGATCACGGACTCGTGCTGCGGGCGCCTGACGGCTTCCCCTCAATTTCGGAGCAATCAGCAGTCAAAGGCACGTTGAACGCGGTTATTTCCCAAGCGGTGACCTTGAAAAATGCGACTGGCTACGCCTTCGAGGCGATTGGCTTGCCTCCAAGCATGTCGCTTGATCAGGGAACGGGATTAATTACTGGGACCGTGGCCGTGGAGGAGTTGCGGTCGGTCCTTCTGATCGCCTACACCGACAAGGGAGTGCTGACGCGGGTTGTGCAGTTCAACACGATTGATGGAGTCAGCCCGTCGACCATTGTGCTTGATCCAGCGGAAGTCGTGGAGAATGCGGAGGATGGCAGGGTGGTTGGAAGGCTGCAAGCGATCGATGCCGACCCCTTGGATTCGCATACTTATGCGTTGAATAGTGGAAGCAATACGACCGACAACGAGAAGTTCCGGATTGAAGGAGATCTGTTGGTGGTCGATGGCGGGCTTACCGCTGATTTCGAGAGCCATCCCGGAGAGTTGATTGCCCGGGTGATTGCCACTGATCTTACGGGAAACAGGGAAGCTGAAACTTTCCAGATCGTGTTGTTGAATGACTGGTCCGAAGATGAAGACGGCAATGGTTTCAGCCAAGCGGAGGAAGCGTATTTCTCATGGGCGACGACTGCCACGCTGAGTGGGGGAGATGAGAATCCGACGTCGATGCCGTTTGGCGATGGCGTCATGAATTTGCTCAAGTATGCCTTCAATCTTGATGGTACTGGTCCTGATCGAAGGATTCTCGAGGCGGGTACGGGGACCGCGGGCCTGCCGCGATTCGAGTATCTGAATGAGAACGGAGAAGAGTTGATGCGGCTTGAGTATATCCGGAAGTCGGATGGTTCTGTGATTTACACCCCCGTCAAGGGATTGACGCCGAATCCTGAGGGGCTTGTTCCATTCACTGCGACGCCCGTGGTCACCGAGATCGACGCCGTCTGGGAAAGAGTGGTGGTCGAGGAGCCATGTGAAGGGGACGCCTGCTTCTTCCGGGTTAAGATCGAGCTCCCCTAGGAGAGGTCGATGCTTGAATCTAGCCATTGCGTCGGGCCCTTGTTCCCGTCTAGGCTCACGACGTGAGCCGCATTGTCATCAAGACCTTTCTTTATCAGATTACACCACAGATTTGGCGCCGCATCGCGGTGCCGGAGGACTTCACTTTCATTCAGCTGAATGATGCCTTGCAGGCGGCGCTCGGCTGGGAGAACAAGCACCCTCATGAGTTCCGGCATGGGAAAGGCAAACGTCTGGTGGATGTGATCGGGCCGGTAGGTTTGGAAGATCAAACCCCAGGGGAGTTTCAGGATGAGGCGAAGCTGACGCTCAAGCAATTTATCGGTCGTCGGCGGCTGCCCATTCGGCTGCTTTACCGATATGACTTTGCAGAGGAATGGATCCACGAGGTGGTGTTGGAGAAGAAGGACGAAGGCGAAGGTGTTGAAATGCTTGGGGGCGAGCGTGCCTGCCCGCCGGAAGATTTCGGGGGAGCGTTCCAGTACATGCAGGCCTTGCACGGTGAAATCGCCTGGGACCATCCGGGGTATGACCCCGAACTGTTCGAGCCGGAGAAGGTGGACTTTACGCCGAGGAAGAAGCGAAAGCGTTAGGGTTCGAGGGCAAGCTTCAGGTCGGCGACGAAAGCACGAAGAGCCTCGGTTCGCGCTCGCTCACCCGGTAGCCGGAGGATGTAGCTGGGGTGAACGGTCGCGATTGCTTTTTCGGCAAGGATGCTTCTGACAAGTCCGCGATTCTCCAGCAAACGGAAGTCTGGATCGATGAGTGCCTGCGCTGCGGTAGATCCCAGAAGAATGATGGTCCTCGGTTTTACCTTGAGGATCTCCGCGAGCAGCCACGGCTTGCAGGTGTGGATCTCGTCACGGCTGGCTTTGTCGTGGAGACGCGGTTTGCCGCGTTCACCGGGCTTCCATTTGAAGTGTTTGACGGTGTTCGTGAGGTAGCAGTCATTTCGCTTGATGCCAATCTCGACGAGTGCCTGGTCAAGCAGTTGGCCAGCGGGTCCGACGAAGGGGCGGCCGGTGATGTCTTCGATGTCCCCGGGTTGCTCACCGATGATCATGATTTCGGCACGCGGATTCCCTTCGCCGAAAACGGTTTGTGTCGCGCTTTCGTAGAGCTGGCAGGAGCGGCAGCAATTGGCGGCTTGTTTGAGATCGGTGAGATCAAGGTGCTCGGCTTGGGCGAGTGCTTCAATGGGTGATAGAATTTCGAGATCGCTTTCGGGGTGGTCCGCGCCGCGCGGGAGTCTTTCAGAAACGTGGGCCCGTGCGAGGTTGGGGCCTTGGTCGATCATTTGTCCGATGCGGCCGCTGGCACCCTGTTTGAGTCCGGCGATCAGAGAAGCTTCCGGCAGGTTCTTCCAGTATTTCTTCGGCATCTCGGCCTGCATCGCTCTGAGCTTCAGTCGGCCGGGGTTGAAGATGTTGGCGTAATAGGTGCGCCAGTAGTCTTCGAGCTCGTCGCCCTGCTGTGCCTGGCTAGCATCGACACCGTCTGAGAACGCGAGCGCCTTTCCGTTCCAGTGGACGCAGCGGTCGGGAGTGAGGATCGACCAGTCGAAGGAGACGAAGCGTTTCGCGAAGAACGGAGCGGTGAGCTCGACGATGTGGTGTTCGGGTTCGAACCAGGCGACGAAGTGCTCACGTCCGGTCGCGGGATCATCGCCTGTTTTTCGAAAGCGGACGAAGGCTTTCATTTTGTGGCGGTCGCGACTGACGGACTTTGCAAGAAGGGAGAGCTTCCGCACCAGTGGTTCCGAAGCGAGCTGGAGGAGGTGGCGCTCGTTGCCAACGGACATTCGGAAGGCTGCCTGGTAAAGGAGTGACCAACGGTCGGGATCACGGTGGCAGGCGACGAGGTTCGCGAGATCGAAGAATGACTTTGGAATCCTTGGGGGCTGATTCGTCGTTGGGGGAAGCCGGGCTTCGGTGAACAGGGGGAAGGCTTGGGAGCCATCGTGCCAGACGATCTCCGAGGGATCGGTTCTCGCGGCGAGGAGGTCGCGGGCGACCGATCGCCAGGAGCTGAATGTTGGCTCGATGGTGACCGCGTGCATGGTCTGTTAGAATTCGCCGTTGAGGGCGGTGGCGGCAGCAACGGGATCTGGTGCGGGACTGGCGAAGTTGAGTTCGAGCTGCTTTGGCGGCGGGAGGAATCGTTGGCGGAGTCGATCGCCTTCGAGCAGTGAAGGTGGTGGGAAGTAGTCGAGCGCTACGAGGAAAGGTGAGCATTTTTTCAGTGATATCCCGAGGCGTCCAAGGTCTTCCAGCCTGAGCAGGTGATGGCGGCGATTGCTGATGATCCGCTGCACGGAACGGACGCCGATACCAGGAATGCGGAGTAGCATTTCACGGGCCGCGCGGTTGACGTCGATGGGGAAGTGTTCGCGGTTGCGCAGTGCCCAGGCGAGCTTGGGGTCGAGTTCCAGATCGAGTTGGTTCAGGGTGGGGTCAACGATTTCACCAACCGTGTAGCCGTAGAACCTCATCAGCCAGTCGGCTTGGTAGAGCCGATGCTCGCGGACCAGTGGCGGAGCCTTTGCGGGCAGCAGGGGAGAGGCGTCGGGAATGGGGCTGAAGGCCGAGTAGTAGACCCGGCGCATCCGATAGCTGCGATAGAGATCGTCGGAACGGTGCAAAATATCGAGATCGCTGGAGTCGTCCGCGCCGACAATCATCTGGGTGCTTTGGCCGGCCGGGGCAAAGGAACGACCGTGCGGGTTTTTGGTAAACTTATCGGTTCGGTCGCGGGCTTCTTCGATCCTGGAGCGGATTCCTCCCATGGCCTGACGCGTCCGGCGAAGATTTTTCTCCGGGGCGAGGGTGGTAAGGCTTTGTTGCGTTGGCAGCTCGATGTTGATGCTGATGCGGTCGGCATACTCGCCTGCCTTGTCGATCAGTTCCTGCGAGGCTTCGGGAATCGTTTTCAGATGAATGTAGCCACGAAACTCGTGATCGACACGCAGGCGTCGTACGACCTCGATGACCTGTTCCATCGTGTAGTCCGGATTGCGGATGATTCCGGAACTGAGAAAAAGTCCTTCGATGTAGTTTCGTTTGTAGAAGTCGAGGGTGAGCTTGATGACCTCGTCCGGGGTGAAGCGGGCCCGTGGGGTGTCGCTTGAGCGACGATTGATGCAGTAGTGGCAGTCGTAGATGCAGGCGTTGGTGAGGAGGAGCTTGAGCAGCGAAATGCAGCGTCCGTCGGGCGCGTAGCTGTGACAAATCCCGGCGCCACCGGATGAGCCGAGGGCTGTCGAGCTGCCTGAGGAGTCTCGGCGTTTGGTGCCACTGCTGGCGCAGGAAGCATCATATTTTGCGGCGTCTGCGAGGATCGCCAGTTTCTTCTCGAGTTTCATTTGGTGGGCTGTTCGCAAGAACATACTTCAGGTTTTTGGTCCTGCCCACGGTTTACTGTCCGCATAATTTGCCTGAATGGGCGAAGCTGCCTCCAATGGAGCTGCGGGTGGTCATTCCTTTTGAGTGCAGAAGGCAGTTCAGGGACCTTCGTTACGGTGTCCTTTTTCGGACGAACTTGATTTTCGATTGCCTCCAAACGAGATACCCCGAAGCTTGGAGCCATGATTGATTATTCCAACTTCATCAATGGTGACTTTGTCGATTCCCAAGGAGGTGAGCGAATTACGGTAACGAATCCGGCAACTGGGGCGGAGATTTCGAAGGTTCCTGAAACGCCTCACGAGCAGATCGAAGCGGCCATCGCAGCTGCCGAGAAGGCCCAGCCTGCCTGGGCGGCGTTGCCGGCGGTCGTTCGGGCAAAGCATCTGCACGAACTGGCCGACAAGATTCGTGAGAAAGTCGAGCCGCTGGCCCGGGTCATCACCGAGGAGCAGGGGAAGACACTGCCATTGGCCCGTGTCGAAGTGAATTTCACGGCGGACTACATCGACTACATGGCTGAGTGGGGTCGTCGGATCGAAGGCGAGGTGATGGAGAGTGACCGCCCGAAAGAGAACATCTTCCTGTTCCGCAAGCCGATCGGAGTGGTCGTCGGAATCCTGCCGTGGAATTTCCCCTTTTTCCTGATCGCCCGGAAACTGGCTCCGGCTCTGATCTGCGGCAATTCGATCGTGCTCAAGCCAAGTGAGGAGACACCGAACAATGCCTTCGAGTTCTGCAAGATCCTGAATGAAACGGACATCCCGGCGGGCGTCGTGAATCTTGTTTCGGGCTATGGCGCTACGGTAGGTCGTGCGCTCACGGAGAGTCCGAAAGTGGGAATGATCAGCTTCACCGGCAGCGTCGAAACCGGCTCGCGGATCATGGCAGCGGCGGCGCAGAATATTACCCGGGTGAATCTTGAACTCGGCGGCAAAGCGCCTGCCATCGTCACGGCCCATGCCGATCTTGATCTGGCGGCGACGGCGATTCAGGCATCCCGTGTGATCAATAGCGGTCAGGTCTGCAACTGCGCCGAGAGGATCTATGTGCAGCGGAGCGTGGCCGAAGCATTCACTGGCAAGCTGGTTGAGAAAATGAAGGCCGCCCGGTTTGGAAATCCGCTGGAGGACGAAACGCTCGACTACGGTCCGATGATCAATCAGGCGGGCTATGAGAAAGTCGTGAGGCTTCTTGATGCTGCGGTGAGCGATGGAGCCCAGGTCCTGTGTGGTGGTGGGCGCGGCGCGGACGAGAGCGGCTTCTATTTCGAGCCGACCGTGGTTGCGAACTGCACGCAGGCGATGGATCTCGTGAAGAAGGAGATCTTTGGTCCGGTCATTCCGATCGTGGTGTTTGATGAGCTCGATGAAGCCATCGCCATGGCCAACGACACGGAATACGGACTCACCTCATCGGTTTTCTCCAATGACCTCAATGAGGCGATGAACTTGGTCGAAGCCTTGAAGTTTGGCGAAACCTACATCAACCGCGAGCACTTCGAGGCGATGCAGGGATACCACGCCGGCTGGCGGAAGTCCGGGATCGGTGGGGCCGATGGCAAGCATGGGCTCCACGAGTTTCTCCAGACCCAGGTGGTGTATCTTCAGCGTTCGTAGGCAAGCACGAGGACCACCCTCGACCTGGTCCATTTGGACCGAGGAAGAGGCGGTCGATGTGGACTCAAGCCCCGGCCATTTTCAAAGCACCGACGGCATAGGCTGCGGCGGCCATCAGGGTGGCGATGGTGCGAACGTGGTTCCATGGCTGCCAGCGGGTCAGGTAGTCTTTCCATGCCTCAGCAGCGTTGGCGGCCGACGGATCCACCTTGTCGAGTTGGTGGTTGAGCGGGACGTTGATGCTGGCGGTGACGAGGAAACAGCCGATCAGGCAGAGCAGCGCGCCAGCGACGATCCAACTGCTGGCCGGATGCTCCCAATGCCTCAAGGCGATGACCAGAACGCCAAGACTGCCGGTCGCGGTGCCGGAAAACAACCCGAAGAAGCCAGGGTTGAGGATGGCACTGTTGATCGATTGCATCGATGAGACTCCGGACTCGACCGGGATGTTGGAGAAGGCCTTCATCGCGAAGTTCGAGAAGACGAACAGGAGGCCGGAGAGCATCGCGCTCGAAATCGCGAGGCCGACGACAAAGAGAATGCTCGGTGACATGGGAAGGAGGATGTTGGGATTCATGGTGGTGGGTGGTTTAGTGGTTCCAGTAGCCTTCAGCGGCGGCCTTGCTCGCATAGTCCGCGAAATTCCGTGGTGGGCGTCCTAGCGCACGCTGGACGCCGTCGGTGAGGTACTCGTTTCGTCCATCGAGGACCTCGGTAAAAAGGTAGTCAATGAGTTGGGTGAGTTCGTCGGGTAAATCTGCGGCACTCATCCCGGTCATGAAGTCCGCATGGGAGATTGGCTGAAAGCGGATCTCGCGGCCGGTGGCTTTAGATAGCTCGGTGGCGGCTTGATCGAAGTTCAACAACTCAGGGCCCGTCAGTTCGTAGATCTGCCCGTCGTGTCCGTCTTCGGTGAGCGCCGCGATAGCGACGTCCGCGATGTCGTCGACATCGACGAAGGGCTCGCGCACGCCGTTGACCGGCAGGGCGATGGTGCCGCCGAGGACCATGTCGCGCATGAAGTTCTCACTGAAATTTTGGTTGAACCAGGCGCAGCGGACGACGGTCGAGGGAATCCCGGAGTTCAGCACGAGCTGCTCACAGTGCTGGGCTTCTTCTTCGCCGCGGCCGGAAAGCAGGACGAGCTTACGCACCTTGTGGTTGCGGGCGACTTCGATGAGCTTCTCGATGGCCTCGGTGGCTCCGGGTGAGGCGAGGTCGGGGTGGTAGGCAATGTAGATCGAAGTGACTCCTTCGATCACCTGGCCCCAGCCGGACGGATCGTGCCAGTCGAAGGCCGGGCTCGCCGAGCGGGAGCCGATCCGGACGGAGCGGCCCAACTCCTTGAGCTGGCGGACGACCCGTTGGCCAGTCTTGCCGTTGGCGCCGAGCACCAGGGTGGTTTCGTTCAGGGCGGAAGTAATGTTGTTTGGTGTTGTTGTTTGCATCGCGTCCACTTTGCCTTCGTGGTTCAGGTGTTTCCATGTCACTTGATCCCTTAAAATTGACATTTCGTCCAAAATGGTGGTCTTTCGAGGTGAAATGAGCACACAGAGCCCCGATGACGCCTGGGAGTCGGTCGATCCCTTGGGTGAAGCGCTGCATTCACTTCGAATGAGCGGCACCTTCTATTGCCGTTCGGAGCTATCCGCGCCGTGGGGCATTGATCTGCCGGCGATGCCGGGATGCCTGATGTTCCACATCGTGACCGCCGGTGAGTGCCGGATTGAAAGCGAGCTTGGTGGAACAAAGCGGCTGAAAGCGGGAGACTTCGTCCTCATTCCCCACGGTCGAGGTCATTTGCTGAAAAGCGATGTGAAGGCCTCGGTGCAGAATATTTTTGATCTCCATCGTGAAATGATCAGTCCTCGCTACGAACTGCTGAAGTACGGCGGTCGTGGTAGAGAGACACGCTTGATCTGCGGAGCGGTCTGCATCGATGACCCTGCCTCCCTGCGCTTGGTGGAGGCCTTGCCCGAAATGATCGTCATGCGGACCGACACGCCGGAGAACGACTGGCTGGTCGGCATCATCCGCTTGATGATGGTGGAGGCGCGTGAAATGCGGCCGGGTGGAGACACGGTGATCACCCGGGTGTCGGACATCCTCGTGGTGCAGGCGATCCGTCATTGGCTGGAGAACGATCCGCTGGCCCGGACCGGATGGCTGGGTGCGCTGCGGGATGCGCAGGTGGGCAAGGCGATTGCGCTCATCCATCGTCACCCGACGCGACCATGGAGCGTGCGCGAACTAGCCGAAAAAGTCGGGCTGTCGCGCTCGGCTTTCGCCGCACGTTTTATGGAGCTCGTCGGGGATTCGCCGATGCGCTACGTCCGCCACTGGCGCTTCCGCATCGCCATGAACTGGCTGCGCGACACGGATCTGCCGCTGGCGGAAATGGCTGATCAGCTGAGCTATCAATCCGAGGCCGCCTTCAATCGGGCATTCAAAACCTTTACCGGAAAGACACCGGGATCGGTGCGGCGGGAGGCGAGGAAGCTTGCTTTGGCTGGGTCGACTGGCACTGCATGACTCACCCCCGTCATGGCATCGTCCCATTTGATTGCTCAAATAGGTCAAAGATCTTCAAATTCTTGATTGGTGAAGGCCACTTGGCACGTATCGTTTCTTAAGACAACCCAACCGTTCGATGACTAAATCCACCAATCGTCGCCAATTTCTCAAAACAACTGCCCTGACCTTTGGCATCCCCACCTTCATTCCAGCATCCGCGCTGGGCCGGGACGGGCATGTCGCTCCGAGCAACCGGATCGTCGTGGGTGCCATCGGGATCGGCCCCAGGGGTAGGAGGGTGCTCTCCTGTTTTCTAAAAGAGAAGGACGTCCAGTTCGTCGCGATCGCGGATGTTCAGGAAGCTCGCCGGGAAACGGTCAGACGCATGGTTCTGCGCGCTTACGACAGTGATGATTGCGTCAAATACCGCGACATGGACGAATTGCTCGCGCGGGACGACATTGATGCGACGCTGATCTGCACGGGTGACCACTGGCACGCCCTCGCCTCAATGCGCGCGGCCAAGGCCGGCAAGGACATTTACTGCGAGAAGCCCTGCAGCATGACCATCGGTGAAACCCAGGATCTCGCCGACACGGTCAACCGCTACCAACGGGTCTTCCAAGCCGGAACCCAGCGCCGGAACGTCGACAATTTCCGCTTCGCCTGTGAGCTGGCGAGCAGTGGCAAGCTCGGGAAAATTCATACCGTCCATGCGGGTATTCTTCCGCTCCGTGAAGACTTTTCATGGCTCCCGGAGGAAGCCCTGCCCGCCAAGGACGAAGTCGATTGGGATGCCTGGCTTGGGCCTGCTCCGTGGCGGCCTTACAACGAGAAATACGTTCAAGGTCGTTGGCGCGGTTACTACGATTTCAATGGGGGGGCGACACTGCCGGAGTGGGGTGCCCACACCATCGATCTCTGTCAATGGGCTGCCAATGCCGATGGGACCGCACCAGTCGAGTATGAAGCGATCGACGACAACACCATCCACGCCACCTATGCCAACGGCGTCAAACTGGTGATGCGCCTCTCGGGCTTCAAAGGGGAAGGCGACTGGGTGGTTCCCGGGACCTGCCCGGTTCGATTCGAAGGCGATGAGGGATGGGTTGAAGCCGCTGACTCCGGTGAAATTGCGGCCAACCCGGAGACGCTGATCAAGGATTTCCCCGAAGGAGGTCTTTCGGGTACCGACGCGACCAAGCATGTTCGGGAGTTTCTTGATTGTGTCAGATCACGCAAGCAACCCGCAGCCAACGCTGATGTCACCCGCTATGGCCACATCGTTTCCCATGCCGCCTCCATCGGCTGGCGAGTGGGTCGGAAAGTCCGCTTCGATCCTGTCAGTGAAACCTTCATCGATGACGCCGAAGCGAATCGCATGATCCGTCGCGCCTTGCGTGCTCCGTGGACGGCATGAGTCATCCAACATTTTTGATATCATGAACTCTACTTCCATTCTGACCGAGAAATCCCAACTCGCAGTTCTTGCGTCCGGCGCTTCCGAACACGGCAAGGCAGTTGCATGCCAGAAGCTGGTGTATGTCGCCGGGCCTGAGTCGATCGCTCCGCTTGCCGCGCTGCTGAGTCACGAGACCCTTTCCGACTATGCTCGTAGTGGACTTGAGGCGATCGGTGATCCGGGTGCTTCTCAGGCACTACTCGAAGCGCTTCCGGAACTCAAAGGCCGTCAGCTTGCCGGTGCGGTGCATTCCCTCGGAGTTCGTCGCGAAAAGAGTGCGGTCCCCGCGCTCGGGAAGCTCGCTGCGGATCCTGCGCGCGGCGTCCAGTCCGTAGCCATTGCATCGCTCGGCATGATCGGTAGCCCGGAAGCAGCCGAAGCACTCAAACCGATCATCGCGAATGGCTCGGAGCCATTGAAGTCCGACGCAGGTCATGCGGCTCTGGTCGCGGCCGACCACCTCGCCGCCGACGGCCAGCCCGGGCTTGCCAGGCAGCTTGTGCAAGGACTGAAGACCGTGTTCCCGAAGGGGCCGATTCATGATGCGGCGATCCACCTGAACGATCCGCCAGAATAAGGGCGTCGAACTTCATTTCAGCCCATACTCGAGCCAGCGGAAGACCTTTGCCGCCCGGAGCGCCTGAGACCAAGGCTCCGAGCTGGCACCATAACAATTGATGGCTACCTGTGTAATGGCGCTCAGGGTTTGAAGAGGGTGAGATGCTCGGATGAAGTTGGTCGGAAAAGGAGCGAGGTGGCAACGTGGTCGATGGCGCGCTGGGATCAGTTTATCGAATTGTGAAAGACAAACCTGGAATTGGTGGTCGCTCACCCGCACGCATGAGTGATAGGGATCGTCCGGCTCTGCCACGCGCCTGACATCGTATCTGTCGAACTCAATGAAGCCTTACCCCATGTTCCTCCTCGGTCTGTTTCTCCTTGGAATGCCGCTCAGCGCTGAGGAAAACGACCGCGAAGTTCTGCAGAAGACCTTCGTCAAAGTCTGGGAGAAAATCGATGAATCATTCTATGATCGGACCTTCAACGGCCTCGACTGGAATGCGATCAAGGAGAAATACCAGGTCAAGGTTGACAAGATCGAAACGAACGCAGAGCTCCGCGAGATTCTCAATGAGATGCTCGGTGAACTAGGGCGCAGTCATTTTTCCATTTCCGGAACGCGCCCCACATCCAAGGGTCGGCGCGCCAATGGCGACTATCTCGGCATCGACCTCCGGTATCATGATGGAGGGCTCACCGTTTACGAGGTCGTGCCGGAATCTCCGGCTGCCGAAGCAGGCATGACCCCGGGTTTTGAAATCATCGAGGTTGAGGGCGAAGCCGTCACGGATCTTCTTAACCGCCACCAGATCGATGCAAAATCGGGTCCGGGCCAGGTTTATGAAACGATGCACGAAGTGTTGCAGGAAATGGGGAACCCGGAGGACGGCAGGATCACGCTGAAAGTCGATCTGCGCGATCCGGTTTTCGATTTTGCGCCCGGAGAATACGAGGGCGAATTCGGCAACTTGGGTCAGGGACGTCCGATCCGGATGCAGTTTGACACGCGGCTCGTTGCTGGAGATCAGAAGGTCAGGATCATTGATTTCAATCTTTTCGTCCCGACCCTCGTCGGCCGCATCAACACGGCCATTCAAGAAGCCCGCTCGGAAAATGCCGACGGACTGATCATCGACCTCCGGGGAAACCCCGGTGGCTTAGGCATCATGGCGACCGGACTGACGGGACGCTTGATTGATGAAGAACTCGATCTGGGCGATATGAACAATCCCGGCGGAAACATCGCCTTCCACGCCTTTCCTCAGGAAAATGCCTACCTCGGTCCGGTGGTCGTTCTGGTTGACACCTTCAGCGCGTCCACTTCTGAAATTTTTGCCGCCGCGCTGCAGGAGCATGGCCGAGCGAGGGTCATTGGCCGCCGCACCATGGGTGCCGTTTTGCCTTCGGTGATCGAGGATCTTCCGAATGGAGATCAATTCCAGTACGCGATTGGTGACTATGTGACGGCGGTCAACAAGACCCACCTTGAAGGGCGTGGGGTGATTCCCGATGAAATCGTTCCGCTGGATACCGCAGCGCTGCGCGAAGGCCGTGACCCTGACATCGAAGCCGCCCTTCGATGGATCAAGACTCAACAAACCAAAAACAACGAATGAAGATGAAATCAATGATACCATTCTTTCTCGCGCTCGCATGCGCTGGTCTTACTCATGCCAAAGAGGCAACGAAAACCATCGACCCCAAAGCAGTCGCTGTTCTCGAAAAGGGGATCGAAGCTGCCGGTGGCAAAGAGGCCATGGGCAAGATCACAAGCCGCATCATGAAGGGAACAATCGAGATGCCGGCTCAAGGCATGTCGATGACGATGGAAACGAAGCAAAAGGCTCCATCCATGTCGTATTCAAAGATGGTCATTCCCGACATGATGACCGCTGAGGAGATCTTCAATGGCAAGGAAGGCTGGGCCAAGGACAGCATTCAAGGGACGCGCAAATTGGCCGGCGCCGAACTGGCCAGATTGAAGGAAGGTGCTGCATTGTTCCCGGAGCTGCAGACCCTTGCTGATTTGGCTGCGGCAAAAGTGCTTCCCGATGCCACGGAGGAAGATCGAACGTTCTCTGTTATCGAAACGACGAGCAAAGATGGCATCGTCAAAACGCAATATTTTGATCAGGAGACCGACTTACCGAACCGAGTGGTGATGAAGCTCTCCGTCGGCCCCGACAGTGAGATGGAAGTCGACGTCAGGGTCTCCGACTACAAGGAAGTCGACGGAATCAAAATGCCCCATAGCATGACCATGCTCGTCAGTTCGCAGGAGTTGGTGATGAAAATCACCGAAGTGCAGCACAACCAGGAGATCGATGATGAGATCTTCAGTCTGAAGAAGTAGTTTTCCCAGCGCTCTCACAAGGCCGGCTTTCCTATCGGGAGTCGGCCTTCCTTTTTTCTCAGAGCAAGGTTCGTGGAGAAGGATCCTTTTATCGAATCATGGTTGAATTCTTTGCCGCAGGCGTAAGTTTGAAGAATCGAGCGCATGCTTCTCTACTACGACCCGATCTACACCAATGCGATCGACCCGACGGCTCGCTTTCCTCGCGACCGCTATCGTTTGATTGCTGAGCGCTTGGAGGGCCGGACCGATGTGGAGATGCGTCGTCCTCGTTTGGCAACGAGGGAGGAAATCATCCTGGCGCATGATTCGCGCTACGTGGAGCGCTTCCTTGATGGGGCCTTGTCTTATGAAGAGATCCGCCGGATTGGGCTTCGTCCGTGGACACCCTCGATTGTTGAGCGCACCTTGCGATTGACCGGCGGCAGCCTTCAAGCTCTGGAGCACGTGATCGCGCACGGCGGCATGGCGGGGAACATGGCTGGGGGCACCCACCATGCTCACTACGATTTTGGCTCCGGCTACTGCATCTTCAATGACCTGGCGATTTGTGCGCAGGCCGCTCTCAAGCGACCTGAGATTCAGCGGGTGCTTGTTCTTGATCTCGACGTCCATCAGGGCGATGGCACGGCGTCGATTTGCCAAAGCTGGCCTGAGGTCTTCACCTGTTCGATCCATTCCCAAAGCAATTTCCCCTTCCGTAAAACGCAGAGTGATCTCGATGTGCCACTTGCCGACGGGATGGAGGACGAAGCCTACCTTGAGCATCTTGAGCGGACGCTGAATTTGATTCGGCCCGAGGAGTTTGATCTCATTCTTTATCAAGCTGGGGTCGATGCGCTTGCCGCCGATGCCCTCGGCAATCTCAAGCTCACTCGTGAAGGCATGGACCGGCGAAACCGTCGGGTTTTCGAAATCCACAAACAACATGGAGTTCCGGTGGTTCTATTCATGGGGGGAGGCTATGCCAATCCGATCGGTCCCACTGTTGATGCATTCGCGGATCTCTTCACGGTGGCGGCAGAATATTCGATGCCAAGCGACGCGCCTGAGATCCCACATGGATGAGAGGTCACAAGAAGGCCTCCAATATATTCGTCCTTCCTTTGTGCCAGCCTATTACGACATCACCGTGAACACGGCGGGGCTCGGGCCGATGGACACTCCTTTCTTTGATGGGCAGTGGAGCTTCGAAAAGGTCGAGTATCATAAAGGTGCTTCGGCCTTGGGTGGCCTGACCCGAGTCGAAGATATTGTTCCTCGTGAGAGACGGCCGGTGGATTGGCGGGCCGAGCAAGTCAGAGGACGACTGTTTTCTCTGGCTCGTGGGCTTCACCAGAGTCACAGACTCTCTCTTTTTATCTTGAGGGTGTAGCTCAAGGGGAAGTGAATTTCGCTGACGCCATGATCCCCGGGTGGCCTCAAAGCTCGACCATGACCTTCACCCCTTCCTGACGAAGGTTCACGTCGAAGGCTTCCTGGATCTGATCGAGCGGGAACCTGTGGGTCACGAGGGATTCGACCGGCAGGCCGATCCGTTCGGCGCGCTGGAGGAAGTGGTAGGCATTTGGGTATTCGAAGCTGTTGTAAACCCAGCTCCCGGTCACGGTGATTTCCTTCCGGCAGATGTCCTGGTGGGGATTGATCGAACATTCACCTCCATCGACGAAGTGACCGACTTCGCAGATTCCTCCGCCCCTGCGGATGCACTTGAACAGATTGGCGAAGGCCTGCGGCACGCCCGTGACCTGAAAGCCCACATGCGCGCCCACGCCTTTGGTGAGACTTTCGACTTTGGCGGCAAGATCATCGATGCCGGCATAGTCCTTGTAGTTGAGCGTTTCGTCGGCACCGAGTTCGGCAGCCATTTTCAAGCGCTCTGGGTTTCCATCGATGGCAATGATGTTGTTGATCCCCGCCGTTCGGAGCACCGCGATCATCAGCAGGCCGATCGGGCCGCAGCCCTGCACCACCACCCGCGCGCGGAAATTCAGCCTCATCCCCACGTCCTTCGCGCGCTGATAGGCGTGGCAGACCACGGCCGCAGGTTCGATCAGACAGCGAAGCTTGAGGCTCATGTCATTCACCACGAAAAAGGAAGAGCCGGGACGAATGATGAGGAACTGGCCGAAGTAGCCATTGAAATGATTGTCCGGTTCGTCCGGCAGCAAGCCATAGACCTTGAGGTCATCGCAGAGGTTTGACTTGAGCGGGTTGTATTTGGCGATCATGCACTCCTGAGAAGTCTCGAGAATACTGGTCACGATCTTGTCGCCCGGCTTGACCGGCTTGCCGACGCTGTCCATCGCCACCTCGGCGCCCACTTGAAGGACCTCACCGGTGCCTTCGTGGCCGAGCACCACCGGGGCCAGACCGAAGGGATCGGAGTTGTAGCAGTGGATGTCGGTTCCGCAGATCCCGCAGGCTTCCACCTTGACCAGGATCTCGTCCGGGCGGATCGCGCGCAGGGGAAATTGCCGGATCTCGAGGGTTTTCGGCCCGGTCAGAACGGCGGCCCGTCCAACGCGTGCTGCCGGACCATCCTTGCTCGGCGCTGCCGACTGGTTCCCACCCGCTTCCGACTGCGAGGCAATCACTTCGGTCACGATGCGTGCGATCTGTTCTTGATCTACCAGTGGCTCACTCATGGGTGCTGAAGATGCCATAACCCATGGCCGGATCGGAGGCAATCACCGCGGGGCCGGATGCCATAAGTTGCTCGTTGAGCAGGGTGGTATGAGAGACGTGAAACTGCAAACTTCAGAGCCTTCAGGGCCGGGTAGGCAATGCGGCAAGCGGGTTCGTGAGGTTTACGCTCTTTGAAGTCAGGCAGGATGGTCCGAGCTCCCCACGGCCCGATAGGCGATCCATGCGCTGAGGGTGGCGCAAAGGGTTGTTAGGAGGGCGAGGGTGGCGATCCAGGTGAGGGTGATCCACGGGGCGGATTGTTGGGGGAGGCTGGGGAGGATGGAGATGATCGCGGCGACCAACCCGATGAGGAGGGCGGCGAGGATGAGGGTGCGGACTTCCTTGGTGATGACGGAGCGGATGACTTTCTTCGAAATGCCGATGGTGTGGAGCATGGCGAATTCGTCGCGGCGCTCGGCGAGGTTGCGGGCGGTGACGAGGCCGAGGCCGGCGGCACCGAGGATGACGCCGAGTCCGCCGAGGACGTTGAAGATGGAGATGTAGGTGTTCTCGACACTGTGGAAGGCGGCGATCCGTTCGGCAGTCGGGGTGATGGTTGCACCGAGATCGGTTAAGGATTTCTGGAGGTCGGCGCGGGCTTCGGTCGGTGGCTTCTCGGTGGTGGCGAGGAAGAGACGGTAGCCGGGGGAGCTTGGGAAACGTTCGAGGAAGGCTTGTTCGTCGACGATAAAACTGCCTTGGAAGACCGATTCTGTTAGGGTGCCGGCGATTTCCACCTGGAAGGTGTTGCCGAGGTCGTCGGTGTAGTCGATGAGGTCGCCAGGCTTCTTTTTCAGGACCCAGAGCAGGGTGGTTTCGTCGATGAAGGCGGGGAGGGGAGCCCGCGAAGCGGGAGTGCCGAGTGCCGAGTGATCAGTGATCAGTGAAGAGTTTGGCGGCTGCGCCGCATTTTTGGAGGGCTGGGGTTGATCATGCGCGACGGCGTCGCGCGGTCCGGTTCGGAGGGAGGCCCAGGATTTTTCGATGCCTTCGGCGGTGGATTTGATGGTGAAGGCGTTCTGGGCTTCGAGGGCGGCGGTGTCGGTGGCGAGAAGGCGGGGTTGGGCGACGGAGTTGAGGTTGAAACAGGAGGCGTCGTCGCCGGTGCCGACGCGGATGGGGAGGAGTTGTTTGATGGTGTCGTCCTGGAACTCGAACTTGCCGGAGGCGAGACGGGTGAGGGGGTTCGAGGTTTCGATCCAAAGGCCGTAGCCGCCGGTGCCGCCGGCGGGGTTCTGCCAGTCGCCGGCTCCGTGCTTTTGGAAGGCGGTGACGGAGATGACGAGGAAGATGGCGGAGGCGAGCGTGCCGATGGCGACGAGGGAGCGGGTCGGGCGGCGGGCGAGGTTTCTGCGGGCCAGCTGGGCTGGAGTGCCGAGTGAGCAGTGAGCAGTGAGCAGTGAGGAGTTTGGCGGCTGTGCCGCGTTGGAGGAGGGCTGGGGTTGTGGAGCGAGTTGCAAACTCGCTCTCCATATTGAGAGGCCGGCGATGAGGAAGGCGAAGCCGGAGAGGAAGAAGGCGGCGGAGGGGCCAAGTTGTTTGGAGGCAGCTAGGGAGCCGAGGCCGATGATTCCA
>NZ_JBATWY010000118.1:0-2776 GCF_049672945.1 Haloferula sp.
GCACGAAATCACCTCACATGATCTACCGCGAACTGCTGATGCACGTGATCGCATATAACCTGCTTCGAGCGATAGTCGCTCAGGCGGACGAACCGGATCGTGTTAGCTTCAAAGGATCTCTGGACCGGCTCAATGAGTGGATGCCCGCCATCATGGGTGCCGGATCGATCAAGTGCCGCAAGCGAATGATTGAAGACATGCTCGAAACAGTGGCGGAAGATCTGGTGATCGAACGTCCGCGAAGACGAGAACCCCGCCTGGTAAAGCGAAGACCCAAGCCCTTCGGAATGATGACCAAACCGCGAGGCGAGGGCATGGAACTCGCCCACCGATCGAAGTATCGAAAACCCTTAAGTTAGTGCCATTCTTGAACGCGGTAGGGACCGCCGTTACCGGCGGCCCCCCGCTCAGATCCGTACGTGAGGAACTACCTCATACGGCTCCTGTCTTAAGTCGGGCGCGAAATCGCTTTTCTGGATAGGGATGAATAATGCGGGGCCGGGGAAGATGCTTTCTCGCAAGTCTCTGCATCCTCTCCCATGTCCAGCGGCTCTTACCTCTCTGACTACGACGGCGGATCACACGATGCCATAGGCGCGTCACTTCATCGACGAAGCGACACATCTTTATGCTGTTTCCGGGGACGGCATGATAGTTCAGCCATCCCCGAACCACACTGGCCAGCCACCGGGCGGTTTCGCCCAGTGGACGGTGCATCCTTTTGCGTAGTTCCACCCGGATTGCCGTGAATTTCGCCCGCATCCGCTTCACAATCGAGTGACGATGGATCGTGAAATGCCCACCCTTCCGTGTTCTCGCACACTTGTGTGTGAATCCGAGAAAATCGAAGGTTTCGGGCCGTTTCTCTCCGCGCCGTTTCCGGTTCATGGCCGCAAAGCGTCCGAACTCGATCAAGCGCGTCTTCCCAGCGTGCAGCTTCAAGCCAAACTTGGCGAAACGCACCCGGATCTCCTCCAAACACGCTTCCGCCTCATCGTAATGCTCGAACCCGATCACGAAGTCGTCCGCATAGCGCACAACAATCACATCTCCGCGGCAGCGCCTCTCGCGCCACCACTGTATCCATAAATCGAAGACATAGTGAAGATAGAAATTTGAGAGCAAGGGCGAAATCACCCCGCCCTGCGGAGTCCCCTCATCTGTCTCCGAAACCTCCCCGTCCTCGATGACCCCGGCCTTGAGCCAGTTCCTGATCAAGCGGAGGACACGGCTGTCACCGACTCGGTGCTCCAGAAACGCGATCATCCAATCATGGTCAATCGCATCAAAGAAACCCTCAATATCGGCGTCCAGTATCCAGTTCACCTTCTTGCCGGAAATCGCCACACTCAGCGCATCAAGCGCGTCGTGTTGACTCTTTCCCCGCCGGAAGCCATAGCTGAACCCGAGCGAATCCTCCTCATAGATGCATTGTAATATCTCCGTGACCGCATGCTGGACGATCTTGTCCTCCAGCGATGCAATCCCCAACTTCCGTTTCCGGCCGTCGGGTTTTTCGATATATCTTCTACGTGATGGTTTCGCCCGGTAGCTTCCCCGGTGAATCCGACCGTGAAGGTCGATCAATTTCGCCTCCAGGTCGTGTTCATAGTCATGCCACGTCACCCCATCGACTCCGACCGCCGCCGTCTGCTTCAGTTTGAAAAAGGACCGTCGCAACGCATCGGCATCCGCATGGTGCAGCAATGCCGTGAACTTCAACTTGCCGTCCTTGCGGGCGGCTTCACGCACACGGTTCAGCCCGCATGTCCCTGCCTCATTCCGGATCGGCGTCCGGGGCGGGGCGGTCTGGACCGCGTTCCTCTCGACTGGGTCCCTCCCCTCCATCCACTCCGCAGATGCTTCAGACACATCCTTGTTCGCAGACTTCGCAGGCAATATTGACCCATCTGACTTCCTGCCAACGTGCATTCCCGCATTACCGTCGGAAACGTTCACGGGACGGCCCTGAAGGTAGATTTCTTCCTCTAGGGTGCTGATGGGATTTGATTCGCTATCGCTCACCCCTCGCGGGGCTCCCCTCCGGGGACTCTACCCTGCGCTGCGCTGGTGTTCCCGGTTCTCGCGCTTGGAACTTCGACACATGCACAGGTTCTACGACTCCGCCGTGTCCATCCTCACCTTGCCCTGGCGCTAAGGATGATACTGCCTTCCCCTTGTCAGTACAAGGTCGGCACACGGAATTGGTGATTTCGGAGCTCAATGGCTGGCCTGCGTCTCCACTTACCCATGCTACACCCGGAGCATCACTGCTCCCAGCGTAGGGTTTGGGGCCAGAGCTACTGGCTAGGTTTTCTCTGTAAGACTCTTTCATTCTCTATTCCAAGCCGGTTTATCCCGGCGCTTTCACTGACCCCTTTTTGCTACGACCCGCAACGTCTCGGCAATCCCGAACTGGCCCGCGCCCGCAAAGAGCGCTACCTCCGCCGCCAAGCCGAGCAACTCGGCTTCGCCTTGACCCCGGTCGGAGGGGAAGTTTCATAAGAGTAGGTTGTCCCAAGTATCGCCGAATGTTACCTTGACGTCCAAGGAGTTTGGAGAAAACCTCTGCGATCGATACACCAAGAACAAGCTCCAGCTGCTCCTTGCCGGGAGGCCTCAGGCCCCCTAACAAGGGACATGCTGGATATTTCGACCAACCACGTCCCGCTACCCACGCCATGTCTTCCATTTACTTTTTTTGGCCATATCCACCTGTTTACTGGTGACTCTTGGCTCCGCTCCAGGAGAAGAGGCACCCGTGCCAGACTTGTCT
>NZ_JBATWY010000119.1:0-66567 GCF_049672945.1 Haloferula sp.
CCGATGTCCGCTCTGTCCGCTACACAAAAAGACGAAGCGAACAAGCCGGACATGGCGACGGCGAATAAGCCGCTTTGTTGAATTCGGAGCTTCTCATCGCCGCGCCATTCCTCAAACGTTGGACGAAAAGCGGAGCTTAAAAGATCGTTCGCGCTTTGAGGTGAAAGAGAGACTTGCATTGGGAAAGGGGGTCAGTCAAGGTTTTCAACCTTTTGCTTGCGCGGGTTCCTCAGGTTTGGCTGAGTGAGCGTATGGCAAGGCAGCAACGGATTGAATTCGCCGACGCGATGTATCATTGCATGGCGCGGGGCAATCGGCGTGAGGATATCGTTTTTTCCGATAAAGATCGGGAAGATTTCGCCCTTTTGCTCGCTGAGTTGGTGGAGCGTACTGGTTGGGAGGTGTTCGCTTGGGTGCTGATGAGCAATCATTACCATCTCGTTTTCAAGACGCCTCAAGCCAACCTTGTCGAAGGGATGCGCTGGTTCCAGAACACCTGGACGAAACGGATGAATGCCCGGCACGGACACTGGGGGCATCTCTTTGGTGGTCGCTACAAGAGCGTGCTCGTGGAAGGAGACGCTCACCTTTCGGTGTTGATCGACTACGTCCATCTCAACCCATTTCGGGCCGGGTTGGTAAATTTGAGGAAGGGGCTTGAGTGTTACCGCTGGTCGAGCCTTGGCGACTACATGTTGCCTCCGCGCAAGCGCTCTGGCTGGGTGAGGGCGGATCTTGGTTTTGTGCAGCGGGGGTATGCTGGAGAGAGGGTGGCGGAGCGGCGCAGGTACCTTGCGCATCTTGAGGAAATTGCGCGACAGGAGAAGGGGATGCCCTCTGCTCCGGGGGAGGGAGAGCGGACCTTGCAGTCGAGTTTGAGACGAGGCTGGTATTTTGGTGGTGAATCGTTTCGGGAAAGCATGCTGGATCGACTAGGTGCGGGTCAGAAGCGGGAAGGGGGAAAGAAGAGGTATCGACGCGAGTCCGGCTATGTGGGCGAGCAGATGCGGGACCACGGAGAGCGTGAAGCGCGTCGGATCGTTCGTGCCGGTCTCCGCTTGGCGAAGATCGGGGCGGGAGAGTTGAAGTCGTTGCTGAAGGGGGACTGGCGTAAGCGGGTGATCGGGATGATGGTGAGGCGACATACGACGGTGAAGGTTGGCTGGGTCGCGGAAGAGTTGAAGATGGGGATCCCCACCAGGGCGGGACGATTGACGTTGCATTCGCCGACGACGAGTAAGTGGGGAAGTGATTGGAAGGCGGCGGCGAAGCTGTTGAAGGAGCTGGAAAGGGATTATAGAAAAGCTGAAAACCTTGACTGACCCCTAAAATGACCCCTAAAATGTTGACTGACCCCTAAAATGCTAAAATGTTGACCGACCCCTAAAACCTGTTTTGACTGACCCCTAAAACCTGTTAGATAGTGGAGCCCTTCTGCGAGGCGGGTTGCAACGAGTACTTCGGCGTGGACAGCAGGGCTGTCACTCGGACAGCGGCAGCAGGCTGCCGCAGTCCACGGCCTGCAGCGAAAACTGAGAGTTCTGGTGGCTTTATGATCGGTAGGCGATCGGCGGAGAACTCAGGCAATCATCAGGTCAGGATGTCATTGACGACCTTGGCGGGTTTGACGCCGATGAGTTTCTGGTCGAGGCCCTGGAAGGGGAAGGATAGTCTCTTGGCGTCGAAGCCGAAGAGATGAAGCATCGTCGCGTGGAGGTCCCGCACATGGACGGGTTTGTCGACGACCTGGTAGCCCATTTCATCGGTTTCTCCGTAGGAGATTCCGGGTTTCACGCCGGCACCGGCCATCCAGAGGGTGAAGGCATTCGGATTGTGGTCGCGACCGACGAACTTGTTGGCGTCGCCTCCGCCACGGTTTTCCTGCATCGAGGTGCGGCCGAATTCGCCGCCCCAGACGACGAGAGTGTCGTCGAGCATGCCGCGTTGTTCGAGATCGGTGAGGAGGGCGGAGATGGGTTTGTCGATCGAGTCGCATTTCCGGACAAAGCCCTTGTTGATGGCCTCACTTTCGGAAGCGCCATGGGAATCCCACCCCCAGTCGAAGAGCTGGATGAAGCGCACGCCGTTTTCCGCGAGACGCCGGGCGAGCAGGCAGTTGTTGGCGAAGGATTCCTTGCCCGGCTGGGTGCCATACATGTCGTGGATGTGCTGGGGCTCGTCCTTGATGCTCATCACCTCCGGCACGGAAACCTGCATGCGGTAGGCCATTTCATACTGGGCGATGCGGGTAATGGTTTCGGGATCGCCGAAGTCCTCGTGAGTCCTGGCATTGAGCCTGCCGAGCGAATCGAGCGCGGCGCGGCGGACATCGCGGGTGATGCCGGGCGGGTTGGCGGCGTTGAGGACGGGGTCGCCCGTGGAGCGGCACTGGACGCCCTGATAGACGGAGGGAAGAAAGCCGCTGCCCCAGAGCGAGGCTCCGACGCGGGGAAGTCGACCGCCGGAGATGAGGACCATGAAACCGGGCAGGTTCTGATTGTCGGTGCCGAGTCCCCAACTGACCCAGGATCCCATGGAGGGGTAGCCGAGGTTCTGGTGGCCGGTGTGGACGACGAGCTGGGCCGGACCGTGGTTGAACTGGTCGGTCTGCATCGTCTTGATGAAGCAGAGTTTGTCGGCGTGTTTGGTGAGTTCCGGCAACCGGTCGGAGATCCAGGCTCCGGATTGGCCGTGCTGCTTGAATTCGAACTGGGGTCCGAGCATTTTGGGAACGCCTTGAATGAAGGCAAAACGCTGACCTTCGAGATACTCCTGCGGGCATTCCTTGCCGTCGTATTTGGCGAGCGTTGGCTTGTAATCAAAGAGCTCGAGCTGGCTCGGTGCGCCGACCATGTGGAGGTAGATCACGCGCTTGGCCTTGGGCGCGAAGCTCGGAGCGAGGGCAGCGAGCGGATTGGAAGGGTCGTGATTGATCGAGACCTTCCCGGATGCGCCCGCGAGACCCTGACTGGCAAGCCACATGCCGCCGATGCCGGTGCTGCAGTCCCTGAGGAAGTGGCGGCGGGTCAGGTGTTGGAGTTCTTGCTGATGGAGGTGTTGAAGAAGGTTCATCGGGCAATGGTTTCGTCGAGGTTCAGAAGGACGGAGGCGACGACCGTGTAGGCGGCACCGTCGGGTGTTCCGGCAAGCCCTTTCATGGTGTCGGGGTCGTCGGCGTAGCGTTTTTCGAGATCGTCAAAGAGCTGCTGCAATTCGTCGAGGCGGTCCGCCGTCGCCTGCTGGGAGGTGGCAATCCGGTAGCCGTAGGCGAGGCGGGTGCGGAGATCCCCGCTGGCCTCGTATTTCATCCGTCGGGCGAGGCCCTTCGAGCATTCGTGGAATGCGGGATCGTTGAGAATGGTGAGGGCCTGAAGCGGGGTGTTGGAAACGAGGCGGCGTTTGGAACACATTTCCCGCGTGGGGGCGTCGAAGGTGATCATCGACGGGTAGGGGATACTGCGTTTCCAGTAGGTGTAGACCGCCCGGCGATAGCGGTCGGGCTTGCCTTCGGCCGGGGTATTCCACGGGTCCTTTCCAAAAGGTGTCCAGACACCGTCGGGAATCGGAGGGTAGGTTGGAGGTCCGCCGACTTGAGTCGTGAGCAGGCCGCCGGCGGCGAGGGTGGCATCGCGAGCCATTTCGCCCGTGAGTCTCTGGCGTGGGCCTCGGGCGAGGAAGCGGTTGAAACGATCCCGTTCCGCAAGCACGGGCGTCACCGTGGCATCCTGGCGGTAAGTGGCGCTGGTGGCGATTTCGCGGAGCAGGGTCTTCATGCTCCAGTTCATTTCCGTGGCGAAGCGAACGGCCAGGTCGTCGAGCAGCTCGGGGTGACTGGGCTTTTCGCCAGCCGAGCCGAGGTCCTCGGGTGTCGGAGCGAGACCGGTGCCGAACATCTCGAGCCAGAAGCGGTTGACGGCGACTCGTGCGGTGAGGGGGTTTTGAGGGGAGGCGATCCATTTGGCGAGATCGAGGCGGGTTGGCGTCTCACCGGCGACTTCGAGTGGCGGGAAGATCTCGGGTGTTCCCGCCTGCTCGATGGCCTCGCCCTTTTCCAGCCAGTTGCCACGGATGAAGAGGTGGGTGCCGCGCGCGAATTTGGGATCCCGTTCCTTCATGATCGGCACGCTGGTGCTCGGCAGGGATTTGAGTTCCTTCCGCGCCGCAGCGAGTTGTCTTCTCAAAGTTTCGGTGGTCGGGTCCGTATGCTGAACCGTCCAAGCCGGGTTGTCGGTCACCGCGAGACGGCCCCTTTTTGAAACCATCGGGAAACTGGCAATGATGGTGCCGCCGTTGTGAATGGTGACTTTCAAGCGAGTGCCGGGAGCGATGGTGACGGGTTCGCTGGGGATGACCACGGCATGGCGAGGTCCGAAGGTTTTTGAATAGGTGCCCCAACCGCGGCCTTTGCCGGTGATCGAGTTGTTAGGGTTAAACAAGGGATGAGCTTCGTCGGCGATGATCTCGGCGAGCTTCACGGAGGTTGATCGGTTCTCGGCATCGATTGTTTCCAGGGTGATTTTTTGAAGCAGGGCGCCCCACTCGGGGGTGTGGGCGGCCGTCTCTTCATCGAGCGGCAGGAATTCGACCTTCAGGGCGGTGACGGTGTCCAACTCGGTGGGGAAGGTGAGGTGGTAGACCGCTCCCGAGGCGACATTGGAATTGGCTCGATACTCTTCCACGCCGTCGACCGTCACGATGCTCAGCTCGGCTTTCTGAGCTTCGGCCTGAATTCCTTCGGCATTGTGCCAGCGGGTTGCGGCATCAATCTCCGAGCGAATCCGGTGAAGCTCGGCTTCGTTCGCCGTGATCGCATCCTGCAGCTCGTTGGCTTTCGAATAATTTACTTCGTCGATGGGAACCGTCAGCTTTGGAAGGTTCTCGCTCAGATCCGCATCCATGGTCTGATTGAAGAAGGCCATGAACTCATAAAACTCCTCGTGTTTGATGGGGTCGTAGGGGTGGCTGTGGCACTGGACGCAGCCGAAGGTGAGACCCTGCCAGACCTCCCCGGTGGTGTTCACGCGATCCAGAACGGCCGCGACGCGGAACTCTTCGTCATCGGTTCCGCCCTCATCGTTGACCTGGGTGAGACGGTGAAAGGTGGTCGCGATTTTCTGATCCAAGGTGGCGTTCGGCACGAGATCGCCGGCGAGTTGGTCGATAGTGAACTGATCGTAGGGAAGATCGCGATTGAAGGCATCGATGACCCAGTCCCGGTACTTCCAGACCTGCTGGCGGCGGTCGACGCCAAGGCCTTCGGAGTCGGCGTAGCGGGCAAGGTCCATCCACATGCTGGTCCAGCGTTCGCCGAAACTGGATGAGGCCAGCAGGCGATCCACTTGTTTTTCATAGGCATCCGGTGAGGTGTCGGCCTGGAAGGCATCGAGTTCCGCAAGGGTGGGAGGAAGACCGGTGAGGTCGAGCGATGCGCGCCGCAGGAGTGCGGCCTTGTTGGCTTCGGGGGAGGCTTCGAGCCCCTCGGCTTCGATCCGGGCGAGAACGAAGTGGTCGATCTTGTTGCGTGGCCATGATGCGTTTTTGACCTGAGGCGCTTGGTGGCTCTTCGGTGGGGCGAAGGCCCAATGCTCGCCCCATGGCGCGCCCTCCTTGATCCATTGGCGGATGACCTCGACTTCGGCGGGTTTGAGGGGCGGGCCGTGTTCGGGCTTGGGCATGACCTCGTCCTCGTCCGTCGAAAGGATGCGGACCATCATCTCGGAGGCATCCGGGTCCCCGGGAACGACGACCGTTTTCCCTGAATCGCCCTTGCCGAGCACCTGGTCGCGATAGATGAATGAAACGTCGCCGGCTTCCTTCACGCCGCCGTGACAGGCGGTGCAGTTCGCGTTGAGAATCGGACGCACGTCGCGGGCGAAATCCACCTCCGCCTGGAGTGGGAGGATCAGCGTGATGGTGAGAAGAGAAAGGCGCATCGTGCGTTCGAAATTGTTCGGATGAAAATGGACCATCTATTTGGCGAAAATGCGGATTTCATTGAGCCCGCCCCCTTGGCATTCGTGATCAACCGGACGCTCGGGATGGCGGAAGTGGGAAGCAACCACGCACTTGATGTAGCGGACTTCGGCCGGCTTGAAGGTGAAGTCGACGAAGGGGTAGCTCTGTCCGTACAGGGAGGGGTCGATGCGAGGGAGGCTTCCTTCCGTTAGATGAAAGAAGTTTTGGTTGTCGAGGGACCCCATCAGGATGAAGGAATCGATACCCCGGTCGTTGATGGATCGGTTGCCGGTGTTCTGGAGGGAGATTCGGGAAACGGTTTCCACGCCGAGGAGATCAACCGTGAATTCGCCGCTTTCTCCATCGGGTGCGAGCCAGAACGACCAGTCGCCCGGCACTCCGGAGTCATCGAGGCGTCCGTCGGTCAGGTTGTCTGGCGGGAATACCGAACCATGAGGACGGGTGCAGTAGCCTGGGCTCATGACGGGCTTGCCCAACGCCAGATTGTCCATGGAAGACGCGGAGGCGGCGTCGGTGCGGCGGAGTCCGTTGGCGAGGTGCACGGGTGACTCGTCGAGTTCGCTCAGGAATTCTCCGTTTCGGGTGACGGCGCGGCTTTCGCCACCGAGAAGCCTGGTTTCCTGCTGAACGCCATCGGGATCCCGCGTGCTGATTTCGATTTCACCTTCGAACACCTCGGTGAGCACCACGGGTTGGGATCCATCGTTGCCGACGGCGATACCGAACTCGGTTCCCCGGTCGATAAAGGCCCCGGCCGGGGTGTCGAGGCGGAATCCTTCCGCGCCTTCCGGAGCATGGACGGAGGCTCGGCCATGGAAAACGGTAAGAGCTTCCTTGTGATCGAGGCTGAAACGGCAAGGGCCTTCCAGGACGGCTCTCGCGCCGCTGGGATAGCCGACTTCGAGAATGCCGGAGAGAAGCTCCACGGACGTTTTCGAGGGGAGTCTGCCGAGTCCGAGTTCCCTGGCTCCCGAAGGCCAGGTCACTCCGGTGATTGAGAGAACTTCGGCTTTGGGTTGGCGGCTCTTCTCGGAGAGGAAGTCGGCGGACAAGATCGCCAGGGAAAGCAGGATCAAGGCGGCGATGCTGTAGGGGATGAAGCGGCTTTTCTTTGCGGAGTGAAGCGTCTGCGAACGATGGGTGACGAAGGCGGGGATGCTTCCTTCATCCCGTCTCAACAAGGCGCTATGGACTCGGAGAGCGCTACGATAGCGCTCACGATGTTCGGCGGACGCGAGCAGTTGACGATTCAACTCCTCACGGGTCGTCTGATCAAGTTCGCCGTCCAGGAGCTTCTGGATGAGATGATCGAGAGAATCCTCCTTCATGCCGTGCCGGGTTTGAGTTGGCGCTCGATGCAGAGCTCAAGGGATTTCCTGATGCGCAGCAGCGTGAGCGAGAGGGCCGTGGGTGATTTGGAAAGGGAGGCGGCAATTTCCTGCACTGAGGCGCCGGGTTGATAGCGATCGAGAATCAGTTGACGTTGCTTCGGCGGCAGTTTGGCAAGGCAGCTCTCCAAGGCCTCCGACATCTCAAGTTCGCCGGGTGCCTGATGGGCCTCGGCGGCAAGAATCTCCACCAGTTCGTCATCGAAAACATGGCGATCACGTGCCGAGTCGCGGCGTGCGGCCCGGATTTGATTGAAGGCAATGCCGAAGGCCCAGGGGAGAAATGGTTGTGCCGGATCGTAGTCGGAGGCCTTGCGCCAGAGCACGAGATTGGTTTCCTGGATCACGTCGTCCGCCAGCATCCGGTCCGGTAGCAACGAGAGCACGTAGCGATGGATCTCGGGCTGATGCCGAGCGATCAGGCCGACGATGCGTTCCTCGGCGTTGTCAGGGTTTCCATGCATTGCTACCCCATATTACCGCGCGGGGAGGAAATCTTTCCGAAAAAAACCGGGCAATGGGGTTAGGGAGCGTGCCGAAAGCGACGGCAGGCCTTTTGGGACGGGCGTTTCAGTGATCGTGGGAAACGTGCTCTTTGAGCATGTCCCTTCCGAAGTCGCCCTTCAGATCACGCCAGACCGTGTGGATGTGATTGGCGTTGTTCTGCACATTGGCAGCTTCGATGAGAAAGGTGGTTCCTTGGATCCGGTAGTAGAATGCTTCACCGGGTTTGGTCGAACCGGCCCAGCCAAAGCGGATTTTGTCGATCCCGTCGTCCTTGATCTCCTTGAAGTTCTCTTCCGCAAGATCGGCCCGGAAGCGTCCGGTGTATTCGGAGATGAGTTCCCAGAGTGCCTGCTGCTGCGATTCACTCATCTTCGCCGCTGAGACCCCGGCGGGCACGAGATGTTTTGCGACGCGGTCTTCGCCGGTCAGGATTTCCTTGGGGGCCTTGTGGCTGAAAATGACTTCCGTCTTTCCCGATTCATTCAACGCTACCGCCAGAGCACGGGCGAGGTCTTCTTCCGAGCCGAGCACCCGCAGATCCTTCATCTCGCCGTCGGCGACCTTGGCCGGATTCGCTCCCATGAAGGAGGGGGTGACTGAAACCTTCTCCCCAACGATGGTGATGTTGAGTGACAAGTGATGGCCTTCAAATCGGAAGCCCCAACCGTCGGGATCACCGGGTTCGCCAAATACGGCGGCATAGTATTTCTCGGGGTCCCGGCGTTCCGGGTCATTCTCGATGCCCGCCAGGACACTTTCCAACAGGATGATCTGCGCCGCCTTGTAGGATGCCTTCTCGCTCAAGGTGGCGGTGACCAGTCCGACCCCGGCATTCTTCTGGGACTCGTTCATGTCCTTCAGCGCGAGGCCGGCCCGTTCGCGGGGTGTGTAGTGCCAGTTCTCACGTTCCGCATCGTCGAAGGGGATCTTTGCTTGCTTGAGGTGAACGTCATCGAGGCTTTGGAGAAAAGTCTCGGCGGCTGCCTTGATGGCGGCTGCCGCGGAATCTTCATCGGCGAGCAGCGGGACGGTCAGCGCGAGGGCGAGCAGGAGGGCTTTCATGGAGATGGCTTGGGTTGTTGGAGAACTGCTTACTTGGCGATCGGAACGAGAGCAACTCTCAGGATCCGGTCATCGGAGGTGAGGAAAAGGGAGTTCTGTTCCGGACCGAAGGCGACATTGGCCGTTGGCCGACCGCAGAGCACGCGCCCGAGGAGTTTGCCTGTCGGGTCGAGGATCAGCAGGCCGCCGGGACCGGTGGCGAACACGGTGCCATCCGAGCGGACTTTCATGCCATCGGGCATGCCTGGCCCCTTGAGGTCCTTCGCGTTGACGAAGACGCTTCCTTCTTCGAGCGTTCCGTCATCCTTCACCGGATAAGCCATGATGACCGGGTGGGGGCCGTGGGATTGGGCGACGTAGAGGGTTTTCTCATCGGGAGAAAGGGCGATGCCATTCGGGCGGTCGAGTTCCTTGGTGAGCAGCGTGACGCCTTCGTCTTCGGCATAGCGGAAGACGCCGTGGAAATCGAGCTCGCGAAATTTTTCGGTATTCTGACGGGGCAGGCCGTACGGGGGATCGGTGAAATAGATCGCTCCGGAGGAATGGATGGTGAGGTCGTTCGGCGAATTGAAGCGGCCACCGGTTTGCAGGGGGTAGCGATCGGCAATCGTCATTTTTCCACCACCGTCGGTGAGGATGGAAAGGCGACGATCACCGTGTTCGCAGAAAATGAGTCGACCGTCCTTATCGAAGGCGAGTCCGTTGGAACCAGACTCGGATCCGTATTCCGAGGGGCCGGTGAAGCCGGAGGGTTTCATCCAGATGCTGGCTTCCGTGTCTCCCGGTTTCCACTGATAGATCGTGTTGCGGGGGACGTCGGAAAAGAGCAAGCGGCCTTCCTTTTCATCCCAGACCGGTCCTTCTGCCCAGTCGAAGCCGGTGCAGAGGGTCTCGATCGGGGTGCCGGGAGCGATGATCGCGTCGAGCGCAGGGTCGAGGCGTTCGATGGATTCCTCGGCGATGAGGGTGAGAGGGACCAGGAGTAGGGCCGAGAGGGCGGGAAAGAGGTGTGGCTTCATTTCGGCGGAGCCTAGCAGTGAGTTTCGGTGTGGCCAGTCAGGAGAACGATGAACTGAGTGTGAGTTGGTAAACGGGGAGGAGGCGAGGGTGTTTCTGTCCCATCGGGACAACCGATGATAGCCGGGGATTTCAATCCCCGGATCCGATAGTCAACACGAGTTGCATCGCGTTGGTGACGCTTCAAGTCTGGAACAGTCGTCTCCTAGTTGATGCGTCGGCCAACGCGACGCAGGAATTCTTCAACCGCGAAGTCCGTGGACTCGAAGTCCACGGCTAACATGAGTAGCCACTCCGTGGCTGAGGTCAGGCGGAGGCGGCTGAGCTAATCGGGAACGAGGCGGTAGCCCTCGCCGCGGACGGTGAGGAGATGCGCGGGGTTGGCGGGATCGATTTCGATTTTGCTCCTCAGCGCGGCGACGAAATTGTCGACGGTGCGCGTGCTGGGATAGGCGTGGTAGCCCCAGACGACGTCGAGAAAGGTTTCACGGGTGACGGTTTCACCCTTGCGGGAAATGAGGAGTCGGAGGATGCCGAGTTCCTTGGTGGAAAGTTCGGTGGAGGATCCGTCACGTGTTAGAGTGCGCTCATTGAAATTGATCGTGGCGGGGCCGATGGTGATTTCGTCGGGAATGGCGTCGGTCCGTTCGAAACGGCGGAGCAGGGCGCGGACGCGGGCGAGGAGCTCACGGAGGCTGAAGGGTTTGACAAGGTAGTCGTCGGCACCGCAGTCGAGTCCCTCGACGCGGTCATCGACGAGGCCTTTGGCTGTAAGCATGAGGACGGGCATGCGTTTTTCCCGCTGGCGTAAGGTACGGCACACCTCGTAGCCATCGAGCTTGGGCATCATCACATCGAGGAGAACCAGGTCGAAAGACTCGGTGCAAGCGAGTTCGAGTCCTTTCTCGCCATTGTCGGCGGCGCGGACATGGTAGCCTTCCGATGACAGGGCTTCGATGAGGGCACTGCGCATGGCGAGTTCGTCTTCGATAATGAGGAGGCGCATGGAATGAAGTGCCGAGTGATCAGTTAGCAGTGATCAGTGGAAGAGTGGTGCTGGGGGAGCGTTAGGGTGAAGGTGGCGCCGCTGAGGTTCATGACCGGGACGGTCATGCCACTGGAGGGTTGCTTGGGAGTGTTAAGGTGAAGGTGGCGCCGTTCGTTGGGGTGCTGGCGACGGTGATGGCGCCGCCGTGGGCTTCGACGATGTGTTTGACGATGCTCAGGCCGATGCCGGTGCCCTCGGTTTCGCGTCGGAGTTCGTTGCCGAGGCGGTGGAAGCGGTTGAAGATGTTCTGTTGCTCGCTTTTGGGAATGCCGGGGCCGCGGTCGGTGATGGTGATGACGACTTGGTCTTCTTCGTTGATCGATGATCGCAGTTCGACTGGGCTGCCTTCAGGCGAGAACTTGATGGCATTGTCGACGAGGTTGACGAGGGCTTGTTGGAGGGCGTTGGGGTCGACGGTGGCAGTGATGTCCGGGATGTCGAAGGCGAGGTGGACGCGGCGGTCTTCGGCGAGTGGCTGCATTAGGCGAAGGGTGTCGCGGAGGAGTGCGGAGAGGTCGGTTTCCTCGAAGTGGTATTGTTTGCGCCCTTCCTCGATCCGGGCGAAGTCGAGGACGTTTTCGATGAGGTGGGAGAGTCGGGCTCCTTCGCGGGCGATGAGGGTGTGGAACTCGGCGGGTTTGCTGACGCGTTCCTGCTGGAGCGATTCGGCCATCAGGCGGATCGAGCCGAGGGGGGCGCGGAGTTCGTGGGAGACGCTGGCGACGAACTGGGATTTGAGCTCGGCGAGGTGACGCTCGCGGGAAACGGTGCGGTGGATGGTGAAAAGTGAGATGGTGGCTGTTACAAGAGCTGCGGCGAGCAGGCCAAAAGTCCAGCGCTGCTGGTTACGGATCGAAGCTTCGAGGACTTCCGGGATTACCCGGAGCTCGATGAATAGGGGACAGTCGACGTCGACTTTGGCGGAGGCGAGCAGCGGTGGTAGAGAATCATCGCCATTCTCAGGCCATGGAATCGATGGAGAGTTGGCAGAGACGTAGATGCCGGCCTTCAGCGGACGCCGTGCAGACTCCAAGAACTCAAGGCTCTGTTCCGAGGTAAAGTAGTCGATGTGCTGACCCTTATCCCGGACCAATGCCACACTTAGGATCGAGAATTCGTCGTGGAATTTACCGAAGGAACCGGCCTCAACTCCAAACTGGCCGAGCGGTAATAGGCTCGCGTTGTGGCGTCGAACTTCATCCTGAACCCATCGGGAAAGACCCTCTCCTTCGAGCCTCAGTTTCCGGAGCGCCGGACCGGTGATCGAGGACGGTGCTTCGTCTATCAGCATCTTGAGGAGCATCGGGCGCGATTGGGATTGCGGGGCCAAGGCCGCTATGCGCAGCGCGGCGAGAACTCTCAAGGGCAGGCCACTTGCTGAGATTTCCTCGCCAGCTTGGTCGCGGAGTCTTCTAAGGGCTTCAAGATCGTCGGAAGAAAGGATTTCCTCTTTCGGAGAAGGAGGACCCGGCGTGGGCGGGTCTGGATAATCCTTGATGGTTCGAAACGATCGATGGATCTCCGAGGCGAAATCGGCGGCGATCTGAGGGGCGAGTTGTTCGGCGTCGGAACGGGCGTCAGCCCAGGCCGCCTTGAGCTGCGACTGCGTGCCCCACCAGGCGAGTAATGCAAGAACGACCAGCGGTCCGAGAACAGCGAGGTAGAGCCAGCGCAGCGATGGGGAGGCGGCTGGCATGAATCAGCGGGAGGGCGGAAGAACTCTCCGGACGGGTGGTCGGGTTGGGGACGCGGCTCCTAACGAAAGTTGATCACCGTCGCGGATGTACAAGCCTACTGTGCCAACGAAAGGATAGTAATCGTCGTTTCTGCGCAGTCCGAGGGAGTCCAAACGTAATCCCAACGCGTGGGCGGAGGTCGAGGCGGTGCCGGTCTCCGGTTGGAAAGGGATCGGGCCACATGGGCTGGTAAGGAGTTTGGCAGGCTGCCAATCGATGGCATTGCGGGAAATGGTTCCCTGGTCATCGACGAGTTGGAAGGCCCCGCTGAGAAGGCGGTGGAAATAGAGCGACTCCTGTTCATCGAAGCCGGACCAGGGCTCGGTGGAGTCCTTGAGGGGGAGTTCGACGATGTCGCCGGGCTGGAGCCTAATATCACCTTCGGCGAGTTGCTTGCGGGTGGATTGATCCGTTAGGGCTGCGAGGCTTTCGGCGAGGCGGGGGGTGATGATGCTTTCGCTACCGTCTTTTCGGAGACGACGGATGCGAATTCCGGCCAGATCGGGATGGGGAAGAATCGTTGGGGTGGGATAGCCCGACTTGATGATTTTTGCGATCTTGCCGAGGCGTGCCTGCGGGTCCTTGGGTAGATCCGCGATTCCTGGGAGAATGTCGATTCCCCAAGCGCCGTAGGTGTCGGTCAGCAGCTCGGAAAGCATGGGAAGGAGGACCGGCGAATGCCCGATTTCGTGAGCGCGGCTGAAGTGCCTGCCGGGAACGACGAGGCGGATCTGATCCTTTCTCTGGAATAACTGGCCGGCCTCGTCCTGGAGAGGGGCATGGACGGAGATCCTGTCATCTGCCTGAAGTGGAAATGTTTCCCATTCCTTGGTTCTGTGCGCGAGCCGGATCGGATCCCAGCCTTCGCGGTGCACGATCACCTCCAGTGGTTTGCTGAGGAGCTGATAGTATGCTTCGGGGTAGAGGAGTTGGGAAAGATACCCCGCCGAGAGCAGTGGGAGGACGGGCTTGGTGGGATCGTAGCTGAGGCAGTCGCCACGGACGGTGATTTCGGAAATCTCTTCACCCCGGGTGATTTTGATCGGGAAGGAAATGCGGCGGAGGAGACTCCAGTAGGTAGCGTGAGGAAGAGAGTCGACGAATTCAATATTCGTCAATGCGTCCGAATGATCGATACGCCTTTCGACAACGTCACCCCACTTCAATTCTGGGAATGGGGTGTCCCCTGCAAGGTCGAGTGGGATGGGCGTCAATCGGTTTGACTCATTACGCTGCCAGAGAATCCATTGGTCCTTGGTGACGGGCGGTTTGTCCTGCTGCTGTCCCGGTATCTGCGGCCCGCCTCTTTCAGAGAGGATGGCGAGATGGATCGGGGAGCTGGTCAGCAGACTCGCGAGCGATGGGAGTTGGGGAGAGTCTGATTTCGTAGCGAGCGTCTGATGTCGCTGTTTGCTAAGCTCATCAAGCACAAGCCGGACTTCGTCGGAATTCGAGATTCCTGGAATGAGGAACTTATCTTTCAATAGAGGTAACGCGCCACGCCGGGCATTTTCCAATCCCGATTCGAGCCATTCCTTGGAGGGTTCGGCTCCGTGTTCGATCAACGGAGCGATGTCGATGGCAAGCTCTTGATGCGAACCGTTGACGCTCCGCCTTCTTGGGTCGAATTTCATGATGGACTCGAGAAGGTCTGTCGCGGCTTTGTCGCCTGACTCAAATCTTGGACGGGTCTTGAGCAAGCTTGCCATCAGCTCAGGTTTTGGTCCCCATGCGGCAAGGCGCAGGTTTTCGACGGTGACCTCGGCTCCAGCAGCAAGAAGTCGTTCGATCTTGTCATTCTGGTTGGTACGAATGGCGATTTCGAGGGCTGTGGCGGATTTGAGCTGCTCGCGCTCCGGCCACCAGACCAGATTGTCCCCGGTTTCCAGCTTAAGGTCGGCTCCCTTTTCGAGAAGCAGGTTTATGATTTCGAGGGATGAATCCTTGGAACTCTGGATGGCGAGGTGGAGCGGTGTGACGGCTCCATCCGGGGAGGGGAGATCTGGTTTGGCTTCGTGCTTGAGAAGGAGTTGGACGGCGGCGAGGTTGCCATCGGTAGCGGCGATGTGGAGCGGGGTGCCCTCGGTGGAATTGTGGCCGGAGCGGTCGAAGGCATTCACGTCGGCTCCGCGTTCGATCAAGAGGTCGGCGGTTTTCAAGTCGCCGGAGTGAATGGTGCGGTTGAGCGGCAAGCACGGTTGATCGCCCATCATGAAGGGAGCGTTCGGACTGAGGCCCTGGTCGAACAGGAGTTGTAACAACGTGAGATTTTTATGATTCAGTGCGCCATTGATCGAGTTGGCGGATTCTTTCCCGTCGGGCTTGCAGCCGTATTCGAAGAGGAGTTTGCAGACTTCGAGGAAGCCCTGAGAGGTGGCTTGGGAGAGGATGCCCTCGGCATTGGGATCGGCTCCGTTTTCCAGAAGGAAACGAATCGGGGGAAGACTTCCGGAAGTGACGGCATTTCTGAGAGTTTCGGGAGAGAGAAAGATGTCTGGCGAGGTTTGTTTGAGTTGCTTGAGTCGGACCAGTTCGGCGGTCTCTGGAGATGCTTCGCCGGCTTCGGGCAGGTCACCACCGAGGGCGGCGAGATGTTCGCGGGCGAGTTCGGACTCGCTTTCGAATTCGGAGAACTCGCGGAGCAGGCGCTGATAGAGGGCGATGGCTTCGTCGTTCTTCTCTTGGGATCGTCGGACTTCGGCGAGGCGAAAGAGGGCGCTGGCGGCGAGGGGACGCTGCTGGTCGAAGTCGGCGAGGATTTTCTCGTAGGCGTCGGCGGCTTTGGCGGGGTCGCGTTCGACTTCCTCGGTATAGAGGGCGTCGCGGAGTTGCTCGCGGAGATCGGGCTCGGCGGTGGCGAGGAGCGGGAGTGAGCAGAGGAGGGGTAACAAACGTCTCATGGGGGCATGGAAGCAAACTTCCGATGATGGTTTGTCATGGAATGGTCATGAGTGCAACGCCGATGCCCGCTTCGCGGGAGTGCCGAGTGAGAAGTGAAAGGTACGGGGTTGAGGCGACGGTTGAAACGCCAAGTTCGCCAAGGCTGGAGTTGTGGGACTGGAGTTTCGACGCCGACTGAAGTCAGCGGTCCGGGCGCAGGGGTTGGTGATTCTGCTTGCTCGGGGAAGCGGGGGTGCCAAGGCTTTCGGGGTGGCGCAGGCGAGCATTTCAGACACGGCGGTCTTTCCAGACCTGGGGGAGTCAGCGGCGGCGCTTGGGCTGCTGGCGGCCGCGAAGACCTCCGATGGGCGCTTCCGGACGGGCGGTGATGGCGTGCGGGCGGTGGCAGTGACGGGCGACGGCAAGGTCGAGTTCGTGGGCTTTGAAAACCACACGCTGGCCCACGTGACTTCATCGCTCGGCTATCCGGCCTACTATCCGGTGCCTTCCTTGGGTGAACCGGCACCCATCAAGGCGGTGCTGATGGATCTCGATGGCACGACTGTCCACAGCGAGGATTTCTGGATCTGGATCATTGAGCAATCGACGGCGAGTCTGCTGGGCGATTCGAAGTTTGAGTTGGAGGATTCTGATGTGGCTCACGTCTCCGGCCATTCCGTTTCGGAACATCTGAAGTACTGCATCGCGAAGTACTGCCCGGATAGGAGTTTGGAAGACGCCCGTCGTTTTTACTTCGAGCACACGGATCGTGAGATGAAGGCAATCCTCGATGGGGGCGGTCGGCCCGGGGCGTTCAAACCTGCTCCGGGGATCAAGGAATTTTTGTTAGAGCTGCGCAGCATGGGCGTGAAGCTGGGGCTGGTAACCTCAGGGCTTTATGAAAAAGCCTACCCGGAGATTCTTGACGTGTTCAAGACACTCGACATGGGTGATCCGGAGCAGTTTTACGACTCGATCATCACGGCGGGAACGGCAGTGGGTCGTGGCAAGGCGGGCACGATGGGTGAGCTTCCTCCGAAGCCGCACCCCTGGCTTTACGCCGAAAGTTTGACGATTGGTCTGGGATTGGGTTTCGAGGAGCGGAGTTCGGTCATTGGGATCGAGGACAGCGGTGCGGGCATCTGCGCCCTACGTTTGGCGGGGATCCGGCCGGTTGGATTGAACGACGGCAACATCGGTGAATCCGGCACGGGTGGACTTTGTCACTTACGGGTTGATGGATTCGATCAGATCATGGCAGAGATCAAGGCGCTGGGATGAATCCCTGAAACCCCAATGAAGGACATCGAAGAAAAGATCAAAAACCGTGAAGAAGCCGCAGAACTGCTTCGCGAGTTCCGCTCGGAAGACCAATGCGTGGTGTTCACCAACGGTTGTTTCGATGTGCTCCATCCCGGGCATGTGCGGTATCTGCAGGAAGCCCGGAAGTTGGGCGACATGCTGGTGGTGGGATTGAACTCCGATGATTCGATCAAGCGGCTGAAGGGTCCTGATCGGCCGATTTGCGAGGAGAGTGCGCGTGCCTACCTTCTGGCCTCAATGGCCTGTGTCGATCTGGTGGTGATCTTTGATGAGGAGACACCGGTAGAACTGATGGGTGCCCTGACACCGGACATTCTGGTGAAGGGGGCCGACTGGGAAGGAAAGCAACTGCCCGGAAGTGAACTGGTGGGACGAGTGGAGTTCATGCCTTTCCTTGAAGGCTGGAGTTCGACCGATGTGATCGGGCGGATCAAGAAGGCGCTGAAGAGCGAGCTGGCCTCTTGAATCGCTGAGGTGAAAGGTTTCGAGGGCCTCGTTTTTTACAGAAGGTAAGGAAGGAAACGAAGGGGGGGTGAGGGGGCGAACAGTGGCATGACCGTCCCGGTCATGATCAAATACGGCTGAGTAGCACGATCGGAGAAACAAACTCTCAATACGTATTGACTTCAATCATGACCGAGACGGTCATGCCACGGTGCATGGCGCTACTGGAGATACTCCGCAAGCGCTTCGAGACCTTCGTTGAGATCAACGTGGTCGTAGTAGTTGCCGGGGGTTTGTTCGGCGATGGGGAGCTTGCCGTCGGGATAAAGGACCCGGTCGTAGATGCCGACGGTCCAGGGAAAGCGCATCTTGCCACCGATGGCGTGCGAGCCGAAGATCCCTATTGTCGGAGTGCCTTCGGCTTTCGAGATATGAAGCGCGGCGGAGTCGGTGGAGACGGTCAGGAAGGCGTCGCGGATGACTTTCTTCAACTCCGGAAATCCGGTTTTGCCGGCGAGGACCTCGACCTCGCCCGGAAGGACGGCGGCGATTTCCTCAACATAGCTTCGTTCCTCTTCCGAGCCGACCAGTTTGATCGGCAGATCATAGCGTTCGTTGAGAATTTCGGCGAACTCGCGCCACTTTTCGGCGGGTGGGCGTTTGGAGGTCCACTTGGGACTTGAGCCGGTGTTGAAGATGATATGCGTCCGCTTGCGTTTGCCGCACTGGATGGCCGCGGTGCCCTTGGCAATGACAGATTCGGTGAGTTCCGAGCCAGGGACGTTGTTGACGAAAACGTTTGCCACGTCGTGAACCCGGCTGCCGGACCAACGACCAATCATACGGCAGCGCTTGTTAGATTGAAAATCGAGGATGTCCGTGAAGCGTCGTTTTCTCACTTCGATAATGACTTTCAGCTGCGAGACGAAGGACTTCTTGTCGAGCACGATGAAGTCGGAGAATTCATCCTTGAGGAAGGCTCTGCCAATCGGGGAGGTGATGATGCAGGGCGGCGGGTCCATGGCGCGCAGATAGGGCAGGGTGGACGCGATGTCACCGAGTGCGCTGAGTTTGATCACGGCGATGTTCTTGCCGTCGGTGGAGCTGGATGCCGTCATGGGGTCGCGGGCAAGCTTTGGGGAAGATGAGACGGGAGTCGAGTGGGGATGCGAGAGCTCTCCATGTTGCTGGTTTGGAAACGCCAAGTCGCCAAGAACGCAAAGTCTTGAGTCCTGAAGAATGGATCCACTTGAGTTTCCTTGGCGACCTTTGCGTCTTGGCGTTTCAAATCATACCCTTTGATCCGAGCTGCGCAGCTGGATGTCGCCGATTTCGACATGCGGCGGGGACTCGAGCATCGTCAGGATGCAGTCGGCGACGTCCTCAGGTTTGAGCATCGTCATCGACTGGCGGGTCTTTTGCAGCTGGTCCTCGCGACCGCGGAAATAGAGGTCGAGCAGGGGGGTGTCGACGAAGCCAGGCGAGACGGTGCCGATCTGAACCGGAATGCCGGCGGCCTTGATTTCATGGCGCATCGAGTCGCTGATCGCCCGCACGGCGAACTTCGTCGGCGCGTAGAAGCCGCCGCTTGGCGGAACGCGGTGACCGCTCATCGAGGAGACGTTGATGATGCGTCCGCCCCGCTCGGGAAAGTGGCGGAGCGAGAGCTGACTGCAGAGCGTGAGGGCCATGACGTTGACGCGCCACATTTCCTCCCAGTCGGTTGGGTTGCCATCGATGATGCGGGACAGGTAGGCGACGCCCGCGCAATTCACCAGCGCATCGATGCAGCCGAGGTCTTGAAAGATGGCCTGGACGTCTTCGCGCCGGGTGAGGTCCGCCTGGATGCGGATCACTCCCTCGGGCAGCGATGCCGGATTACGCGAAACTCCGAGGACGCTGGTGCCGCGGGCGAGAAGCTGCTCGGCCAAGGCGCGGCCGATGCCACTCGATGCTCCTGTGACGAGGATCGTTTTTCCTGCGAGGCGGCTCATGCCGGAACCGTTTCACGCGGGGCGGACTCTGGCAATCGGGGATGTAGGGAGGGCGGATACTCTTGTCTGCCGTTGAACCCCGGAACTCGGTAAGGGGGACGGGAATGGCCAACATCCACCAAGGAATGTCCAAGTTTCAAGTGAAAGGCAGGGGAGAACCGCGAAGACACTAACGTTCGGCTCTTTTGGAAGTCCTTGTTTGAGCGGGAATCGGAGGGTGTTGCCGATCAAAGAGTATTGGTCCTCCCCAGTTCTTGTTTGATTTTCTGAATCGCGACCCGGGCGTTCTCGTCTTCCGGGTGGGCGTTGGAGAATCGTTCGAAATTCGCCAGAGCTTTCTCCAATTGGCCTTTCTCCGCGAAGAGCATTCCTTGTTCGTAGATGGCGGGCATGAAGTCGCTTTCTGCGTCGACGGCCCGGGTCAGGGCATCGAGGGCTTCGTCTTTGCGGCCTGCGAGGCGGAGCATGTGGCCGAGGGCGTAGTTCGCGCGGGAGTCGGTGGGGGCGAGCTCGACGGCTTTGGTGCCGGATTCGATCGCTGCTTCCGTTTGACCGTTTTGAAACAGGGCGAGGGCGAGGCTTGAGTGGATATCCGGATCGTCGGGGGTTTGCGCGGCGGCCTGTTGATAGATGCTGATGGCTTCTTCGAGTTTGCCCGCTGCGAGTTTCTCGCTGGCCTCGATCATCATGTTTTCCTTCTCACTGATCCCCATGGTGGCGAGCTTTTCTTTTGCGGTCGCGGCGTCCTGGGTTCTGCCGGCGGCGGTGAGGAGTTTTACATAAAGCTGCCATGAAAGGCTGTCCGTGGGATCTTCGGTCAGTGCGGACTCGGTGCAGGAGATGGCTTTTTCGAGTTGGCCGGCTTGGATGGCATCGATGGCCTGATTGTAGAAATGGGTGCTGTCCTGGGGCATATGGGGAGGCTAAGTCCGGGGGAGTGATTTCCAAGGTCGGAATGTTTTCAGTGAGCCGACTCACTCATGGGAGGGGGTTGAAGTGAATGGTGAAGTCTGAGCTTTGCTTCCTTTCTTTCCTCCTGTTTGACCCCAAGTGGGGATGAGGCCGCCCTCTTTGGGGTGGGCGAAAGGGTGTTTTTGGAAGTGGGAGGAAAAAGGTGGAAAGTGGAGGGCTGCTCGGAGTGGAGCGAGTAGATGCCGCCTTTCATCCAATCGCCCCGGCATTGACCGTCTTGTCTCTTCGGGGTTAGCGACGCAGTCGTGGATGGGATTTCTGGAGCGATTGGACTGCCTGTGCTGGGGGCGGCTCTGCATCCCTTGCTTGGGGCTCTGGTCCAGCGTTCAAGCAAGCTTGGAGTGCGGCTGCCGGTGATTCTGGGGACGGCGAACATCATGACCTTCGGGATTTTTCTCTGCTACTTGCGGCCGGATTTCAGCGGTGGGTTTGGCTACGGCGATGGGTTGGCGATGCTGAATGGGGTGCTGTTCTTCTGGGGGCAGTGGTTTTCGATCCAATCGGTAAGGAAGGGTGACCTGGTGGTTCATTCCGCAGCCTTGGGTTTCAAGGTGGTGTTTGTGGCGGTATTCTCGGCCTCGGTGGGGCTCGAGCCAGCGGGATCGGGACTGTTTGCCGGTGCGTTACTGGCTTGCTTGGCTGTTTACTTTGCAGCCGGGGCGACGCTGGCCCGGTTCATGGAAAACCGGACGACGCTGTGGCTGACCTTGGTGGCGTGTGCGTTCTTCGGGACGAATGATTTCCTCACCGGCTGGAAGGCGCAGGATATCGGTGGGCCTCGGTGGTTGATCCTGATGATCGGTACGGCGGCCACGCTTTCGGTCGGCATGCTGCTACCGAGGTGGTCGCAGATGAAAGAGGCCTTTGCTTGCCGGAAACGCTCGCTGTCGGTGGTCGGGGCGGGTCTCACGCTCGGGCTTCAGGCACTGCTGGTGAATTTGGCCTTCAGTTGGTATCGCGAGCCGGCGCTGAGCAATATTGCCTACAGCACACGCGGGGTGATGGCCGTGCTGTTTGTCTGGGCTTTCGTGAAGCGCTTCCGCGAGCCTCTCGGTCGTCGGCAACTGGTCGGTGCCAGCCTGATGATTGCCGCGCTGGCACTGGTCCTTCTGTGAGGGATCGAGGCTGCCGAGATCGATGAAGGCGATCCAGCAGCTGAGCGGAGCGAGTTCGAGCTGCTAGGTTCCATTGGGCTCGCCTGGGGTGCTGGGCGGCTCGGGCCGGTCATGGATTGGAAACCACGGCAGGCTCTGGCCGGTTGGGAGCCGGCGCTCCGTTTGAGGGCGCGGGTTCCGGCAAACCTTCGAAAAGTCGGGGCAGATCGGGGAGGTCGGCCTGGGTCTGGGCGCGTTGGGCGCTGATGATCTTGCCGTCGCGGTAAAGGAAGGCGCCGGGCATTTGAAGACCATCGCCGGCGAGGTGGCCGACACCGCAGCCGCGGATCAGGGCGACACTCATACGGAAGATGACGTGCGGTCCGAAGAGCTCGAGAAAGCCACCTTTTCCCAAGCCGAAGGCCCGGTAGAGCTCGCACATCGGATCGGCAATGCGGGCGATGCCCTTGCGGGGCTCGAGGTAGGCTGATTCGTCGCCCTCTTCGAGCATGTGAACGAGGACCAGGCGTGCGCCGTGCCGGTCGGCCTCGTCTTTGAGCGATTGGAGTTCGCGCAGGATCTGGCGGGTAAAGGTGCAGCCGAAGTGGCGCAGGAAGACCATCGCCAGGGTTTGATCCTTCCCGGCGGCTTCAAGGGTCTCGCCGGAAGAAAGATGATACTCCTTGGCGGCCTCTTCCAGGGTGAGTGGTGCCTCGCGGCTAGGCGGCCGTCCGATGTGGGCCTGAGCGGCTACCCAGAGGATTACGGCGAAGGGGAACCACCAGATCACGTCGTCGACGAGGGCGAGCAGCAGCAGGTGGGTGGACAGCGGGCCGTCGAAGAGCGAGGAGATAAAAGCGATGATGACCAAGTTAAACTTGGCGAAGCCGGCGAGGACGATCGGCCAGTGGCGAATCGGTGAGCGGGCGGCGATCAGGAATCCGATGCCCAGAGCAATCGAGAGCAGGCCGACACCGCGCCAGAGGGCGGGGTGATTGGGGCGATCGATGCTGGCGATGTCAAAGCAAGCATGCGGCCAGAAATTGACCCAGGCTCCGAACAGCACGTGATAGATCCCGGCGGCGATCAGGGTAAAAGTGATCCAACGGGGGATCTGGCATCGGGCTCCTCGACACTGAAAAGGCATAGCGTTGAGGGTAGATCAAGAGGGCGATCGCGCAAGGGGGAGAAATCGGGTAGGATTTTGTGGTTCCTTTGGTTCGCCGTGAGGGCTGAATTCCTGGCGATTTTGGGGTCTGGTATTGCGCGACTTGTCGGCGGGATTCTCCGCAAAGAAGTTGCAAACTCCTTCTCCATATCCACCAGACCTTGACCGCTGGGATGGGACTTCTCATGGTCCGCGCCATGCGGATTTTGACGGGTCTCCAACCAAGTGGGAAACTTCATGTGGGAAACTATTTCGGGGCGATGGAGCCTGCCGTGAAGTTGCAGGAGGAGGGTGATGCCTTTTACTTCATCGCCAACTATCACGCGATGACCTCGGTGAGGGATCCGGACGAGCTTCGCGCTTACACCCGGGAATTGGCGGTCGATTTCCTCGCCTGCGGGCTGGACCCGGCCCGGGCGGTCTTTTTCCGTCAATCCGATGTGCCGGAGGTGAATGAGTTGGCGTGGATTCTTTCAACAGTGTGTCCTCTGAGTCTGCTGGAGAAGTGTCACTCCTATAAGGACAAGGTGGCGAAGGGGATTTCTCCGAATCACGGATTGTTTGCCTATCCGATCCTGATGGCGGCGGACATTCTCCTGTATGACTCGAATCTGGTGCCTGTTGGAAAGGACCAGAAGCAGCATCTGGAAGTGACCCGCGATCTGGCCGGCAAGATCAATGAAGCCTACGGAGAGGGAACGCTGGTCGTGCCCGAGCCAATCATCCGTGAGAACTCGGCGGTGGTTCCCGGCCTGGATGGACAGAAAATGAGCAAAAGCTACCACAATACCCTGCCGCTTTTTGGCGAGGAGAAACCCTCGAAGAAGCTCATCATGCGGATTCAGACCGACTCGACGCCACTGGAGGATCCGAAGCCGATCGAAGGATCATTGATCCTGCCGCTGTTCCGTTTGTTTGCCGATGATGCCTCGTATGCCAGCCTGGTCGCCGACCATCAGAATGGCGGCACGGGTTACGGTGACTTTAAAAAGCGTCTGGCGGAGGCCTACTGGGACTATTTTGCGCCGATGCGGACGCGTCGCGAAGAGTTGATGGCGGATCCGGGATTCGTCGATCAGGTGCTGGCGGATGGGGCTGGGAAAGCACGGGAGGCGGCAAATGTGGTGCTCGATCGGGTGCGGAAGGCCGTCGGGCTGGCTTAAAGAAGCCTGCTCGGTGAAGGATCAAAGGCCGGAATGGCGAAAAATGCTTTGCAAAGGGGCGATCGGTGGGCATTCTCCGACCGTTCGAGTGACGAAGCACCTGCAGGTTTGTTTGGTGCTCCGGGTTTGAAAACCCTGCTGCCTCTTTTGGGCTAACGGTCAGGGATTGATCCTCTCCCGGGATAATCGCATTCGCTCAACCCGTTTTTTCGCGGCACCCATGACTGGAGGATTCTTCCGTCCCGGTGCCATCTCCCTTCCAACAGAAGTTCAATGGCCGGTCACAACAAGTGGTCCAAGGTGAAGCACATCAAGGCTCGCGTCGATGCCATCAAAGGCAAGGTGTTCAGCAAGTGTGCCCACGAAATCGCCATCGCCGCGCGCGATGGTGGTGGCGACCCTGGCTCGAACCATCGTCTGCGTGCCGCGATCGACAACGCCAAGGCGGTGTCGATGCCGAAGGACAACATCGAACGTGCCGTCAAGAAGGGCACGGGTGAACTTGGCGGAGAAGCGATTCAGGAGGTCAGCTACGAAGGTTATGGTGCCGAAGGGGTTGCGTTCATCATCGAGGCTGCCACCGATAATCTGAACCGGACGGCGGCGGACATCCGCTCGATCTTTACCAAGAACGGCGGCAGCGTCGCGCCCCCCGGCAGCGTGTCCTACCAGTTCGACCGCAAGGGAGAGATCAGGATTGCGGCCGAGGGATTTGAAGAAGATCAGATGATGGACATCGCAATCCTTGCCGGCGCCGATGAGGTCCTGAGTGAAGATGACGAATACATCGTGCTCACCGCGCCGACAGAACTCAACGTGGTCGCAGTGAAGCTTCGTGAAGCGGGATGCACGGTGGTCTCTGAGAAACTTGTCTTTCTTCCGCAGAATCCGACGGTGGTTCGCAACGAGCACCGGGCCCGCGAAGTACTACGGCTCTACGAGTTATTGGACGACTACGCCGATACCATGAATGTTTTTACCAATTTTGAAGTCGCCGACGAAATCGTCGAGCTGCTTGAAGCCTGAACCCTTTTCCAATGAGCGACGATACCACCGAGGAAGCACGAAAATCCGCGACCAGCAAAGCGGGCGATCCCCCCGTCAAAAAGAAAGCAGCCAGAAAGGCTGCTAGCAAAAAGGCGACCAAGAAGGTGGCTGCCAAGAAGGCGACAAAAAAGGTGGCGAAGAAGTCGGCCAAAACGGTTGATAGTGCGCAAGCGACGCTTCCTCTGGACACGCCTGCCCCCGAGCGGGAAAAGCCTGAGAAGAAAGAGAAGCCATCCGCTCCTGTGGAGAAGTCCGCCGTTGGCGAGAGTTCTGGAGAAGGTGCGGAGCCAGTCCGTTTTGGGCGGGTTCCCGGTGGGGGACCGGTGCAGCGCGAAGAGCGTCAGCAGGAGGATTCAAAACCTGAGAAGCGGGAACGCCCGAGTGATCGGGACGAGAAGAAGGAGCACGGAGATCGCCAGAGTCGCAGTGACCGCGGTGGGAATGACCGTGGTGGGAATGACCGTGGTGGGAATGACCGCAACGTTGGCGGAGAGCGCTCGGAACGTGATGATGGTCGAAGGAGGAAACGACGTCGCAATCGGCGTCGTGGTGATCGGAGCGACAACAATCGTGGTGATCGGGGCGACAACAATCGTGGTGAACGCGGCGACAACAACCGTGGCGACAACAACCGCGGCGAAGGTCGGCAGGGGAGGAATCGGGATGACAACGAAATGCGTGATCGTCCGGTGGTTCTCGAAGGACCGAAGGTGGAAGTGGATGGGCTGTTGGAGATGGCGCCGAAGGGTTTTGGTTTCCTCCGCCTTGCCTCCAAGAAATTTGAACAGGCCAAGGATGATGCCTTTGTCTCTCCTGATCTTGTCCGTAGCCATGGCTTGCGGGTGGGGGTGTGGATTCACGGTTTGACTCAAGAGGGGCCACGCGGTCCCCAGCTGGTTGAAATTACTTCGATCAATGGGATGCCGCCGGAAGAGGCGCGCAAGTTGCCCGCCTTCGAAGAGCTCAAGGCGATCAATCCCAACAAGCGTATCTCGCTCGAGACGACCCAGGATCGGTACACGACGCGTGTGGTCGACTTGATGTCACCCGTGGGCAGAGGTCAGCGAGGTCTGATTGTTTCACCACCGCGTTCGGGCAAGACGACCTTGCTGCTCCATATCGCCGAGGCGGTCAATGAGCTGCACGATGAGACGATGCACCTGATGGTCGTGCTGGTCGACGAGCGCCCCGAGGAGGTGACCGAGTTCCGTCGCTGCCTGCCGGAAGCTGAGATCTATGCGAGTTCGAATGACGATCATCCGCGCAATCACACCCGGATTGCGGAAATCGCGATCGAGCGGGCCAAGCGTCTGGTGGAAGGCGGCCAGCATGTGTTTCTCTTGATGGATTCCATTACCCGCCTGGCCCGGGCCTACAATGGTGGGATGCGTGGCAAGGGAAGGGGGATTGGCTCTGGCGGTGTGATGGTCGGAGCTCTGGAGACGCCGCGTCGGCTTTTTGCAGCGGCGCGAAATACTCGTGAAGCAGGATCGCTGACGATTCTGGCGACCGCGCTGATTCAGACGAACAGCCGGGCGGACGATGCCATTTTCCAGGAGTTCAAGGGCACCGGCAACATGGAGCTGGTGCTCGATCGGAAAGTCGCGGAGAACTACATTTACCCAGCCGTCGATATCTTCAAATCGGGCACCCGGCGTGAGGAATTGCTGCTTCCCGAGCATACGCTCCACAAAATCCACATGATTCGCCGTGGTCTTTCGGGCCATCGGCCGGAGGAGGCCATGGAGCGTCTCCTCTACTTCCTGAAGAAATTCCCCAACAACCCTCAGATGTTGTTGGAAATCAAGGGTTAGGGTGCATTTTTGGCTAGCCGGATGGGTCTGGCGGCGAAAAAATCGTACGATTTCGACTCTTTTTCAGAAATAAATTCCCGGCTTCGGCGTTTTAGTAAGTGAAAGGCCGAGCGCATCTGGCCTTTGAAATTTGCTGAGAGGCTCAGGCCTTAAAGCCAGAGGCTCGATCGAGCGTTCCTTAGGTTTTTGGGTTTTTTTCCTAGGGGATAGCGGTCGAGCCTCATTTTTTTCGGCAGGAGGGCTTTTTGACTGAGTCTCGCCCTCCTTTACAAAGTCGGGACCCTCTGGCAAGCATCCGCCGCGATGTCAGATCTGTCCAAAGCCTACGAGCCCCAAGAGGTGGAGAAAAAGTGGTATGCGGCGTGGTTGGAGGGGAAGTGCTTTGAAGCCGATGCCTCTTCCGACAAGCCCGCCTACTCGATCGTCATCCCGCCGCCGAATGTCACTGGGATCCTCCATCTGGGCCATGTTCTGAACAATGCGCTGCAGGATATTCTGGCACGTCGTGCCCGCCAGACCGGCCACGAAGTGCTCTGGCTCCCTGGAACGGATCATGCCGGCATTGCGACCCAGGCGAAGGTGGAACGTGAGCTTCGGGAAAAGGAAGGCAAGACGCGTCGCGATCTCGGCCGGGAGGCCTTTCTTGAGAAGGTGTGGGACTTCAAGGACCATCATGGAGGCATCATCATCAAGCAGCTCAAGCGACTCGGCTGTTCCTGCGACTGGTCGCGTGAGCGCTTCACGATGGACGAGGATTACACCAAGTGGGTGAGCCAGGTCTTCGTGGATCTTTTCAAGGAAGGGCTCATCTATCGCGGCAAGCGGATGGTGAACTGGTGTCCGGTATCCTTGACGGCGCTCTCCGACGAGGAGGTCATCATGACGCCGCGGAAGTCGAAACTTTACACCATGAAGTACGAGCTGGCGGATGCTCCCGGCGAGTTCCTCAAGATCGCGACGACCCGTCCGGAAACGCTGATGGGTGATGTGGCGGTGGCTGTGAACCCGAAGGATCCGCGCTACGCGGACTATGTGGGTCGCAAGGTGCGACGACCGTTTCCAGCAGCGGAGATTCCCGTGATCGCCGATGATCATGTCGACATCGAATTTGGAACCGGCGCGTTGAAGATCACACCGGCGCACGACAAAGCTGATTTCGATATCGGCATGAAGCACGATCTCGAGATCATCGACGTGCTCCACCCGGACGGAACGGTCAATTGCCCCGATTGCCCGGATCTTGACGGCCTTGATCGCTTTGTGGCGCGCAGGAAAGCGGCGGCGAAGCTTGAGGAGATGGGCTTGTTGCTGGGGGTTGAAGAGTATGACAACAACGTCGGTTACTCCGAACGAGCCGGCGTGCCGATCGAACCGCGCATTTCGATGCAGTGGTTCTTGAAGTATCCATGCATCAAGGAGTCGGCGGATGCGGTGGCCAATGGTGACATCATGATGCGGCCGGACCGCTGGCGGAAAACCTACGCCCACTGGATGGAGAACCTCCAGGACTGGTGCATCAGTCGTCAGCTATGGTGGGGTCATCAGATTCCCGTCTGGTATCGCAAGGACAAGCTCGACGATCTCACAAATGCCGAGTCGCTCAACATGGCGGATCTCGAAGCGGGAGACATCCACGTTGGCATTGATCCTCCGGCCGACGAAGACAACTGGGTCCGTGATGATGATGTGATGGACACCTGGTTCAGTTCGTGGTTGTGGCCGTTTGCGACGATGGCGGGTGTTGGTGAGGAAAGTGAGACCTTGAAAAAATTCTATCCGACCACTGATCTGGTCACCGGTCCTGACATCATCTTTTTCTGGGTGGCCCGGATGATCATGGCGGGCTATCGCTTCGCCGGTGAACTGCCGTTCAAGAACGTGTATTTCACGACGATTATTCGCGACCTGAAGGGACGCAAGATGAGCAAATCGCTCGGCAACTCTCCGGATCCGATCGACCTCATGGACAAGTATGGTGCGGATGGCCTGCGCTTTGGTCTGTTGCGGATCGCTCCGGTGGGATCGGATGTCCGCTTTGACGAGGTTCAGATCGAGGAAGGTCGGAACTTTGCCAATAAACTCTACAATGCCTGTCGCTTCCGTCAGATGGCGGGCGAGGTCGAATTGCCTGAAGGCAACGAAGCCGACGATGATGAGGAATTCGAAACCGTGGGTGATGCGCGTTGCTTCCACCTCGACATCATGGCGAAGCTCGACGAATTGAGCTCCGATCTCGCACGGATCTACGGTGACTATCGTTTTGGAGAAATCGCGCAACGGCTCTACGAATTTCTGTGGAGTGAGTTCTGCGACAAGTTCCTCGAGGCGGTGAAGGGTGACCTGCGCGACAATGCTTCGGCGGAAGCGCGCGCAGTGACTGTGACGGTGTTCGACGCAGTGATGAGTCGCTATCTGCAGCTGCTTCATCCCTACATGCCGCACGTCACGGAGGAGCTATCGGAGAGGATGGGCTACATGGAAGAGGGTGAGTTCCTGATGAATGCCGAACTCCCCGACGAACCCCTGCTCGTGGGTCTTTCTGTGGAAGAGATTGCCGCCGAGTCTGCGAAGGCAACGGCGGTCTATGAAGCGGCAGGAAGGCTGCGGAACCTGAAGGCCGAATACAATGTGGCCAGCCGTCGTGATGTGCGTTTTGTGATCAAGGGATCACCTGAATGGCTAGCCAAGGAAAAGGATGTGCTTGGCTTGCTGGCGGGAGCCGGTGCGGTGGATCTCGATGAGGGCTTTGAAGGCCCAAAAGGCACGCCGGTTTCCCTGACCGGGATCGGTGAGGTGGCGATGCCGCTGGAAGGGCTGATCGATGTCGAAGCCGAAAGAGTTCGGATCACCCGGGAGATCGACAAGATGGCGCAAGAGCTGAAGCGTTCGGAGGGGAAACTGGGAAATGCCAGTTTTGTTGACCGCGCTCCGGCGGAAGTGGTGGCTCAGGAGAAGGAGCGTCTCGAGGAGTGGAAGGGGAAGCTGGCCCAGCTCAAAGAGATGCTCAAGGCCCTCGGATGATGGCTTGTAACCGCCCGGGCCACCGCTAGTCTCTCAGTCTTCGAAACCCATGGGAGTTCAGAACCTCAAATCCATCAAGGGAATCCGGGACGGTGACTTCGAGCTGCTGGAAGCGGCTGGATGGGTCGACACGCGTCGGCTTGCCATGGCGCAGCCCGGAGAGGTTCTCACGGAGATCGAGAAGGCAAATGAGGTGCTGCGGCTCGTCAAGTCGGTGCCGGAACTTGATGTGGTGGCGGGATGGATTTCTGAGGCTCAGGAGATGACGGGAGAATTGCCCGCAGAGCCGGAAGTGGCCGAGGTCGAAGAAGATGCGTTCAAGGAGGCCATCGATTTTGAAGTCGAGCCTGAGGCGGTGGTGACCGGTCCGGTGAATTTCGAGGAAGACCCCGACGTCAGGGAAATGCTCGATCAGGCTCCCTTGGCGATTCCGCTTCCCAACCGGATGCTTGCGGCGCAGGGGATTGCGCCTTCCGAGATCACGATTGCACCGGTTCTCAATCGGGCCGAGAGCGATCTGGATGTGAGGGTGACGGCGAAGCAACGGACGATCGGGGCTGCAGTTTCGAAGAATTCTCCCAAAGGCCGGCACGCCGGCGTCGTGAAGATTGCGGATTCCGGAAGAAGCTCGAACAAGGGTTCGCGGAGGACGCTGGATACCGCCCGGGTTCGCACGATGGATCTTCCAGACGAGCCGGAGGAAGAAGAGGGGCATCCGCATCTTCAGAAGCGGCGACAGACCAGGGACGAACGGCTGACCTTGTTGCGGACAACCCGGGAGAGCACCAACCGTGGTAAGAAACCCGGGACGCGGAGGTACATTCGCGGCGTGCTTCACGACCGTCCCTACAAGGTCTGGTTCGGATGTCTGGTGGTGGCTCTCTTCCAGATCACGGTTCCTCTGGCCATCATTGCGGCAGCGCTTTTGATTATTACCGAACACTCACCCACCAAATTGGAATGGGTGCCTTCATGGATCATCGCGTTTCCCCTGGCCTTGCCGATTCTCGGGATCATGTATTTCACGATTTCGTTTGGCGTGAAATGCCGCGTCTGTGGTCAGCAGGTGCTGGTCCATCGGCAATGTCGAAAAAACAAGAAGGCCCACCATGTCTACGGACTGGGTTACATTTTCCCACTGGCCGTTCAGACGCTGCTGTTCCGCTGGTTCAACTGCACCTTCTGCGGGACCTCGATTCGGATCAAGGAGTAGGTTGCTATTCCCGGTTTTTTGAATCGATCACCAGGGTCACGGGACCGTCGTTGATCAGGGCCACCTTCATGTCCGCACCAAAGCGTCCGCGGCCCACGGGCTTTCCAAGCTCGCTCTCCATGGCTTTGCAGAAGTCTTCGTAGAGTGGTTCGGAGATCTCCGGCTTGGCGGAGCGGATGAACGAGGGTCGGTTGCCTTTTCTGGTCAGGGCATGGAGGGTGAACTGACTGACCACGATGACGTCTCCCTCAATCTCAGCGAGCGACAGGTTCATCTTGTCCTCATTGTCGCCAAAAATCCTCAAGCGGCAGACTTTTCCGACCAGCCAGGTGGTATCCGCGGGCGTGTCTTCCTCACCGATTCCGAGGAGAACCAGCAGCCCGCGGCCAATCGAAGAAACGATCTGATTGTCAATGGTGACCGATGCTTCGGAGACCCGCTGAATGACAACTCTCATCAGTCTAGTACTTGGGAACCGTGGTATCGATTCGATCCGACCAGTTGTCGATGCCACCCTGCATCGACCAGCACTGCTCCAGTCCGCATGAACGCAGCCACCTCGTGGCTTGCAGCGAACGAATGCCATGATGGCAATAGACGATGGCCGGCTTGTCCGCGCTTGCCAGTGTCTTGGCGGCCTCCTGAAAGCGCGACATCGGAACAAGGATGGCGTTCGGCAGATGATTGAAGTCCCACTCGTCCTGCTCGCGACAGTCGACCAGCAGGATCGAACCATCGGCGATCAGCGGAGCAAGGAGCGAAACCTTTTCGACGCTCAGCTCGAATCCGTCCGAAGGGTCGGGCAGGGGATTTGCCGCGGTCATTCGACGATGACCGGCGTGCCGATCTTGGCGTTGTCGAAGAACTTCCTGGCCATCTTGTCCGGCATGCGGACGCATCCGTGCGATGCGCTGTAGCCGGGGAGGTAGCCGGTGTGCATACCGATACCGCCGTCGAAGCGCAGGAAGTTCCACATCGGAGCTCCGACGTAGTAGCATCCTGGAGGGACCTTGTCCTTGCTGGTGTCGACGTCGTCATTCACGACCCGGTCGGTTCCCTTTTCCTTGAACACGCCGTAGAGGCTGGAGCGGTGGTCACGGCTTTTCTGAGTGACCTTGAATCTGCCGGGGCGGGTGGCATGGCCTTCGTCGCCGGTGGAAATGCGGGAGACTCCGACGAGCTCGGAGCCTTTGTAGAAGTAGGCCTTCTGTTGCTTCCGGTTGATCCTGATCAGGGCTTCGCCCTTCTTTCCGTCACCCGCCCAGTAGGACATGTCGTCGGGCAGGGCAGCCCCCGGATCGGTGGGCGCCCGTTCCTGCTGGGGCGTCGGGCCGTAGGCGGCCAGATAGCGGCTGGTTCCGCTGTCAGACACGTTGCAGGCGCTGAAGAGAATGCTGAGAATGGAAACGGCGATTGCGGCTTTCATGGGTGGTGTGTGGTGCGCGACATAGATAACCGCATTCCACTGATGGTCAAGGTGTGAGACGGGGGTTGCACCCACCCGGCGAAGTGCTATTGAAGCGCCGAGCGAAAACGACCATGCCAAACTACGACTACAAGTGCCAGACCTGCGGACATGTCTTTGAGGTGTTTCAAAGCATGAATGATCCGAAACTCGAGGACTGCCCAGAGGAAGCTTGCGAGGGGAAGGTCAAACGGCTTCTCGGGACGGGTGCTGGTCTCATTTTCAAAGGTGGTGGCTTTTATGAAACGGACTACCGCTCGCAGTCCTACAAGGACGGCGCGAAGAAGGAAAGCGAAGCGGGCAAACCGAAGACGGAAGCCAAGTCCGAATCAAAGAGCGAAGCGAAGCCGGGATCGTCTTCGGCTTCGACATCATCGAAGTCGTCGGACTGAGCCGAAGCTTTTCACGACCAAAACTTTCTGCTAGCCCTGATTCATGGCCGATAAGGAAAAAGCTCCGGAACCCAAGAGCGGATGCGTGGGGAAACTCGCGGTGCTGTTTCTTCTGGCCATCATTGGCGGTTTGGCAACAGCCCTGTTTTTCATTTCGCAGCCGCAGGATCTTTCGGACATCGCCGGGTATGGGGCGCGCGCCGAAGGTAAGGACTCGCGCAACCTCAAGAGCGTTCTGGAGAATTCGCTCAAGGGGGGATATGAACTGACTTTGAACGAACAGGACATCAATCTCTATCTACGGGATTCACTTGAGGTGAAGCAAGGAGGTCTCCTTGCGAGTGAGGTGAGCTTCGAGGACGTGTGCATCCGCATGAAGGATGACTATGCTGAAATCATCATGGTCCGACTCATTGCAGACCATCCGTTCACGCTTTCGATGTTCCTGCGAGTCGAGCAGAGCGAGCTGCCGGATGGAACGATTCGCAAGGAGATCGTGCGCAACCGGGGGCCGTATCATCCGAGCATCCCGCGACCTGGGGTAGGTGGTCGCTTTGGCCAACTGCCGGTGCCGGAGGGATTTCTTCTGCTGGTGCTGCCGGCGTTTGAGAAGCTGGCTGGAGTCTTTCGTGATCCAGATTCGAAGACACCGGTCGAGGCCTTGGACTTCGTTGAGGAAATGGCCCGGTTTTCGATTGTGGATGGCAAGCTGGTGCTCGATCCGCAACCCAACACCAGTGAGATGATGGCGCCGGGGGGATTCTGATGAAGCGACTCGTCCTCCTTGCCGTAAGCATTCTTGGGGTGGCTTCGCCGTCCGCGCAAGAAGTCGCGGAGGTGGTGCCGCTGCTCGATCTCGATGCGGTTTTGCCCGAGGACGAGATGGTCCCGAGTGAAATCCAGCCGCCCAAGTTCAATCCTGGAATCCAACTTGCGGAGCGAGCCATCTCGGCGAGCAAGCAATTCGGAGTCACGGGTGGTGAGCAGGCGCAGCGGGGTTCCCTGACTTTGGAGGCCGAGGCCGTCCGCCAAGAGTTCAACCAGATGATGGGGCTTCAAGACCCGCCGGTCACCATGCCGATCGAGATCCTTCTCCACGGAAAAGCGGGGGATCCTCCACGCAAGCGGGCGCTGGCCTACCAACTGCGCTTCACCAACAAGTCCTTCATTCTCGAGATCCACGTCGACCTTGCCCGCGGCATCGATCGCGACCGGATGGAGCGGGCCATTCTTTCGGGGCTGCTCTACCAACGCAGTCTGCTGAATGTCGAACCGGGTCCACTGGATTCACCGCTACTGGTGCCGGTGTGGCTGGTCGAGGGGCTTCGCGAAGCGCAGAAGTGGAGTGCGGGCCGGGGAGATCGAAAAGTCTACGAGGGAGTCTTCAAGCAGGAGGGAATGTTCACCCTCGATGAGCTGATGAGCATCAATGAAGCCGGTTTCGAACGTTTGGATGGTGCTTCGAGGGTGGCGTTTCAGGCACTTTCGGGTGCCATGGTGATGGCCTTGCTTGAGCAGCCACGGGGACAGGAGGCCTTCGTTAAATTCTGCAATGAAGTCGCCCGTTTCGACGGCGAGATGCCGATCTTGATGCGGCAGTATTTCCCGGAGCTGAATCTTTCCGAGCAGAGTCTGGCGAAGTGGTGGGCGCTCACGCTTGCCAAACTTTCGGATGCCCCTCTCACCGAAGTGTTGAGTGTGAGTGACACCGAGAAGTTGCTTTCAGAGGCGCTGATCATTCGTTTCCGGGGTCCGGACGGCGTGCTCCTTGCCGTGCCGGTTGAAGCCTGGGAATCGATTCCCCTCGATGAGGAAACGGAACGCTTCGCGGCCGCCCGGCCTGCGCAGGATGCCCTGACACGACTGAGCTACCGCTGTTTCCCTTCGTATCGTCCGCTGATTTTTGACTACCAGCAGGCACTCATCGATTGGGCCAGCTTCCGCAAACTGGATGAACTGGATGAGACGTTTACGGAGTTGGCCGCGTATCGCACGCGGATGCAGGAGTTGGCGGTCAGTGCCCGTGATTTTTTGGACTTCAAGGAAATCGCCGAAGCCACCGAGTTGAGTGGAAGCTTTGACGACTACATCAAGTTGATCGATGAGTTGGAGGAGCGGCCTCGTCCCGAACGCGAGGATCCGGTTTCCAAATACCTCGACACGATGGAAAGGGTCTACGAAAGGCCGAAGCGGCGACGCTAAGGTGGGGATCAGATCCGGTTCTCCTCGATGTGGTGGACGAGGAACCAGCAGGAGACGACCTTGTTGGCCGGGATCAACTCGGGAAGATGGCCTTCAAGGAACTCCCGGAGTTCGAGCGGCATTTCACAAATCCGTTTGCCACGCATGTCGTTGTTCCACTGGGTGAGTTCGCCGGTTCGGTTTTGACGCCGGAGGGGGCTGGAGAAGGACGGCGTTGACCTGTTTGAGATCGATGGTCCTGGTGCGGTCGGGCACGGCTTCGATCAGGGAGCAGATGCAAAGGTTTTTGACGGCGCTCATTCGGAGCGTCAGAGACGGAGGAAAGGATTTGGCGGACTTGGCTTCATCTAGCCCATTTTGCCCCGTGATTGATTTCGATATCGACCCGGCGGGCAGGCAAAACTCACCATGGCGTCATGCTGATTTCCATCTTCATCACGTTGCTTTTCATAGTCAGCCTGATTTCGGCAAGAATTGAAAAATCGGTCGTTACCGCGCCGATGATCTTCACGTTCGCCGGTATTCTGATTTATCCGATCGTTCCGGTTGCGGAAACCAAGGTGGACGCCCACGTCTTTCTCACCCTCGCCGAGATCGGGTTGGTGCTGCTCTTGTTCACGGATGCCAGTCGCACCGATCTCAGGCTGCTCAAGAACATCCGCGCCTTGCCTGCGCGACTGCTGAGTGTCGGCATGCTGTTGACCATCGGTCTTGGCATGCTGCTCGCGAAGCTGGTGTTTCCTTCGCTCACGATCTGGGAAGCAGGCATCATTTCCGCGATTCTCGCGCCTACGGATGCGGGTCTCGGCCAGGTCATCGTGACGAACAAGCTCGTGCCGACGCGGGTGAGGGAGGCACTCAATGTCGAGGCCGGTTTGAACGACGGACTGTCTGTGCCCTTTCTGTTGTTTTTCATCGCAATGGCGGCGGTCAGTGATGGTGAACCAAGCTTCGCTCGTTTCGTTGGTGAACAGCTCGGGCTGGGCATCGTGGTCGGAGCGATCATCGGTCTCGTTGGAGGTGGGATTCTTGCGCTCGCCCGCCGTCGTGGGTGGATGGTGGAGACATTCCTCCAGCTCGCGGTGGTCACGCTGCCGATATTCTGTCTGATCATTTCCGAAAAAGTCGGAGCCAGCATGTTTATCGCTGCGTTCACCGCCGGACTTTTCGTTCAGGTCCGCTTCAAGCACGCGGGAAAGCATAGCGTTGAGTTTACGGAAGAATGGGGACAGATTTTGAATCTGTCCGTGTTCTTCATGTTTGGGTTGTTCATTTCCAGAGACCATCAGCTGCTGACGGTGGCATCCTTTTTCTATGCGCTGCTCAGTCTGACGGTGGTAAGGATGATCCCGGTCGCGGCGTCACTCATCGGCACCGGCCTACGCAAGGAAACCGTGGCCTTTATGGGCTGGTTCGGTCCGCGTGGACTGGCTTCGATCGTCCTTGGCCTGGTTTATCTGGAACAGGAAGCGAACCTTCCCGGCGAGCAGATTACTCGTGCGGTGGTGATGGTTACGGTGCTCGTCAGCATCTTCGCCCATGGGATCAGCGCGCTGCCGGGTATTCGGCTGCATGCCCGGCTTACGGGTGGGTCGGTGAATTAGGCCAGACGCTGAAGGTAAGTTCAAATTCGAGCTCTGCCCCGGGGGATTTGGATGATCCTTGGTTGCCCACTGCGGGTCATGGTGAAAAAGGATCTCGTCTCGAGGATGATCAAGATGAGGTGCGGATGCTTGACAAGCGATCCGCAGAGTCGAAGAAACGAAGCATGAAAAATGCGATTGTCGGTTGGATCATGGCGGGGATGGTACTTGGAGTTGCGTCGGCGCAGATTCCCCAGGCGTATGAGATTCCGCCGGTATTCTCCGCGCTGAAGGTCTTACCCCCGGATCAGCTTCAAGGCCCGCACTTCCGAGTTCGTGACTCGGTGCCAAGCGACGGATACATGATGCACTTCACCATCGATTCCGACTATGGGGTCTTCAACTGCGTCGGGAGGCAGCACGTGAGCCAGCAGATCGTCGAGATCGAGGCCATTGCCAAACTTTTGAAAGTCAGCCGCAGCGACCTGTTTGCGGAGGGGCTGAAGCGCTCGGTTGAGGCACCGATCGATGCGGTGAAGAACATTGTCGCCGAACCCGGAGAGTCCGTGAAGAAATTGCCGAAGACCGTGGGTCACTTCTTCAGCAAGGTCGGAAGTTCGATTGGAAACACGGCGAGGAAGGTAGGCAAGAAATTCGATGAATCCGATGGTGAGGTCACAGGGGAAGACTGGGCCACGGCGGGGCGTGGCGTCGGAAATGCTGCGAAGAGTATCGCCGGCTTTGATAAAGCGAAACTCGACACCGCGCGGCAGCTTGGAGTGGATCCCTACTCTGACAACAAACTGCTTCAGGAAGAAATGGACAAGGTCACTTGGGCGTTTTTTGCGGGGGGTCTACCGCTTAGAATTGGTGCGACCGTGGTTTCGGGCGGAGCATCAGTGGCCTTGACGGCGACGAAAACCCTGGGGCTTCCCGAGGATATTTATGATGTGACGCCGGGGGAATTGGCGTTGCGGGACCGGGTCATGATGCAGGCGATGGAGGTGCCGGAGCCAGTGATCGATCAAGTTTTCATGAATCCTGCTCTGACGATCTCGCTGCGACATGGGATTCTCACCACCTTGAGCAAAATGCCGCCTGGGCCGGGCAGGGTGGAGATTGTTCAATCTGCTGCTGGACTGGAGCAGTACCGGCAGGTTGTTTTCTTTCACACGGCCCTGAATCAACTTGCTGCCAGGCACGCGACGACACCTTACGTGGCGGTCAAACTCTTCGGTCGTCTGCCGGCCGGTCTTGCGGCGGATGACTATCTGGAGATTGCCGCACCGGTGGACTACGTTTCCTGGACCCAGCAAGTGGCTGATTTCGCACGCCGCGACGACCTCACGGGTGCCAGGAAGCGGCTGCTGACCACTGGACAGATGAGCAAGGCTGCCGCGACGGGATTTGCGGAGACCAACTGGCAGGTGGTCTCCATGAAGTAGGCTCACAAGCCACCAAGTCGACTGTTGATTTGCCGTCTTTGAGCTGGTGCAGGGAGCGGATTCAGGTGACAAGGTCAGCGGTTTCGTCACATAGTGACCCGTTATCAAGTCGGATTCGGGAGCTGAATCCATCGTAGAAATATCTAGAATTCAATGAGTTACGTGAATTTCGGCCCGCGATTGGCGAATGTGACGGAAATGTCACGAGGGATGGTTCCTGTGTGACGAAGCTGCCATAATAGAACCCCGCCGTTCCTCGGTGAGGGCCTATCGGTTTACGAATTATACGAGCTATGAAGAAATCCATGCATGCCATTCGGGCGGGTCTTCCCGTCGTCTGCTTCTGTCTGAGCCAGGTGTCGGCGATGGCCGGTGAGCCTCCAGCGATCATCCCAGCGACCGAGCCGGCTTCGAACGGCGACTGGTGCGAGTGGCTTTCGAGCAAGCCGGGCACCCTCTACAAAAATTCAGAGAACCCCTTCATCCAAGAGTTCGGTTTCGGGGGCCGCTTCCATTGGAATGCCGCCTACCTGTCAGGTGATGATGTGAACGGATACACGTTTGGTGAATCCCACACGGAATTTCGCCGTTTCCGTCTGAACGCCAGCGCGCAGATTTTTGAATACTTCAAACTGCAGGCTTATGTGAACATGGTCAGGGATACAACCAATCTGGTCGCTGCGGCGCCCTTCGGTGGCGGCAAGGTCCGTTGGGGTTACGATAACTTCGACCAGGCTCACATTACCTTCGATATCAAGAAGGCGTTCAATGTGGATTCGCTCGATGGCTTGTCCCTGATGTATGGTCGCCTCAAGAACGAGATTACGAACGAGGCTTGGACATCGTCGAAGAGGCTCCTCACTGTCGAGCGTTCGGCAATTGCCAACACGGTCTTCTTTGGTGGCTTGCCGACGGGCGTGACGCTCAACGCCGAGAAGAACGGTTGGAATATCTGGGCCTCACTTTACAGCACCGATGCCCTCACTCCACTTGGAGGTAATACCGAGTTCATTGGCGGTTGGAACGACGGTTTGGCTTACAGGCTTGGTGTTGGATACGTAGCCAGTGAGGAACTGAGTTTTCAATGGGACATCATTTATAACAATGCCGATGTCACTCAAGGTGACGATAGTCTTTTCCGCTACAAGTGGGTGACCTCGCTTTCGGCTGTCTATGACGTGGGTCAATGGGGCCTGATTGGAGATTTTATCTATGGTGACAACGGTGGAGTCAAAAACGGAGTGCTGAACCCGAGTCGCGGAGGCGACTTCTGGGCCATCGTTGTCATGCCGTACTATTGGTTCATCGATAACAAGGTCCAAGGCGTGCTCCGATACCAGTATCAGGGCTCGTCCGAAGATGAGGGGATTCGTGTCTACAGCCGCTATGCGCGTGCAGATAATGGTCCAGTGGCCAACCGGGGCATCAATGGTGGCCGGGGAAATGCGCATCACTCGATTTATGGTGGGGTGAATTACTACCTCTGCGGCAACAACGTGAAGCTTCAGGTCGGGCTTGAGTATGAGTGTTTGAATACCCCGGGCGTCGGAACCGAGGGGGAGTATTCCGCTCTGACAAGCTGGTTTGGTTTCCGGACTTACTTCTGATCGCCAGGCTGTCTGCATGTTTGCCCAGCGTCGTCTTGATTGACGCCACCGGGTGACGTTTTCGGCAGACTGCAGGATTTGACTCGGTGACATTGTCGTCACCAAGCGCAAGTCGCCAATCTTACTCCATTTATTGTCCATCGACCGCGTCTGGGCGTGGTCCGGAAATCAAAGAAAAACACATACCACACGAACAAAATGAATCGTCTCGTTCTAAGTATTCTTGCCGCCTCTGCCGCGGTAGCCACCGCCGCCGAATCGCACATCGATGAAACGCTTCCGTCCTACAAAACCGTCAGCGGTGTTTCCGGCAGCCTTTCGTCCGTCGGTTCCGACACGCTCAACAATCTGATGACGCTCTGGGCTGAGGGTTTCAAGAAAGCCTACCCGAACGTCACCATTTCGATCGAAGGGAAGGGTTCCTCCACCGCGCCGCCAGCGCTGATGGAAGGCACCGCGCAATTCGGTCCCATGAGCCGTCCGATGAAGGCCGAGGAGATCGATGCTTTCGAGAAGAAGTTCGGTTACAAACCGACTCAAGTCCGGGTCGCAATCGACGCGCTCGCCGTTTTTGCGCATAAGGACAATCCCCTCAAGGGTCTCACCCTCAAGCAGGTCGATGGAATTTTCTCCAGCACGCGGAAGCTTGGTGGTGAGGACATCACGGAGTGGGGTCAACTCGGGATGGACGCCTGGAAAGGTCGTCCGATTTCACTCTATGGCCGCAACTCCGCTTCCGGCACCTACGGATTCTTCCAGGAGAATGTGCTCGGCAAGGGCGACTACAAGGCGACCGTTAAAGAGCAACCGGGTTCGTCTGCGGTCGTGCAGGGAATCGGCGGCGACCTCTATGCGCTGGGTTACTCGGGGATTGGCTACAAGACTTCGGGAGTCCGCACACTTCCGCTTTCGAGCGATGGAGGTGAGTTCTTTGATGCCACTTATGACAACGCCCTTTCGGGTGACTATCCGCTGGCACGCTTCCTCATCGTTTATGTGAATAAGAAGCCTGGAGCCGCGCTGCCTGCTGCGCCCCTGCAATTCCTGACTTATGTGCTTTCGAAGGAAGGCCAGACGATTGTCGAGCAGGACGGCTACTTCCCGATGCCGGCTGAGTTGGCTCAGGAGATCGTGGATTCGCTTTCGAAATAGTCGAAGCAGCTTGGAGCCTGTTCGGGAGTCGGGGGACGACTTTGGAGCGGGTTTCATGCCTTGAGGCCGAGCACTCATCAGGATGACATCTCCCGACCATCAGCCTGCACCCGACCCGAAGCGATTCGAGGTTTCGAAGGGAACGCTGTGGCTCGATCGGGTGATGACTCATCTGATCAGCATCGGCGGTTTGGCCGTCATTCTGGCGGTTTTCGGGATCTTCTTCTTCATCGTGAAGGAGATTATCCCGCTCTTCTCGAAGGCCCATGTCGAGGCGGAGAAGGTGATCGAAACTCCGGGCGGCAAGCCGCTTTTGATTGGGGTGGATGAGTGGGGCGAACGTCCGTTTCTCTACCGTGGAGATGCGGAGATCGTTATTCTGAATCTGGAGGACGGCAGTCGTGAAGTGATCCCGGTGCCGTCGCTCGAGGGGGTCGAGGTCACGGCGGCGTCCTATGATCCCGTGCATCAACGGATAGCAGTGGGGCTTGCCGATGGTCGGGTGGGGTCGTTCCTCGTGGTTTACAAAACGGAGTTCTCCGACGATGGGAAGCGGACCGTGGTGACCTCGGTCGAAGCGGAGCCGTGGTTTGAAGTGGGAAGCGGCGAGGGCGCGGTGAAGAAGCTTGGCTATGGGGATGGTGGCAGCAAGCGCATCATTCTGGTCGCGCGGGAGCGCGGGATTTCGGTGATCCGGCTTGGCCAGAAGAAGTCACTGATTGGAAAGGCCAAACTGACCAAGCTCGGGGTCAATGATTTGACGGAAACAGTCGGTGGTGAGGTGACCTCCATTGCAGCTTCGCAGAACGGAAAAGCGGTTCTGATCGGAAAGGCCGATGGAACCGTTTGCTATTTTCTAACTGAGGCCGGTGAGCCGACTTTGACGCAGACCTTTCAGCCCTTCGGCGGGAAGGAAGTCGCCAGGATGGACTATCTCTTCGGTGGCGTGTCGGTGGCCATGACGGCGGTCGATGGAGAACAGCGGGTGTTCAGTCTCTTTCGTCCGGAAGGCTCCAGTGATCGAGTGTTTGGTCAGACGAAGACCTTTCCGGAGATTGGTGAAGGCGTGCCGATCTTTGCAGCGAGTCTCAGGAAGAAGGCTTTCCTAACAGGAGCGGGAGGCGATCTTTCGATTCGTCACCTGACATCGGGAACGGTCCGGTGGCAGGGGGGGGCGGAGTTCGAGGCGGTAAGTGCGGCGATCGATGGCAAGAACGAGCATTTCTTCATCGCGGGTGCGGAAGGGCAGGTGCAGCGCTTCTCTTTTGAAGACCATCACCCGGAGGCCGGGTTTACCGCCTTCTTTGGTAAGGTCTGGTATGAAGGGGGCTCGGAGCCGGTCTATCAGTGGCAATCCACGGGAGGTTCGGATGACTTCGAACCCAAGCTATCGCTGGTTCCGCTGATCATTGGCTCATTGAAGGGAACCTTTTACGCGCTGCTGTTCTCGGTGCCGATCGCGCTGCTGGCGGCGGTGTTTTCCGCGGCATTTCTTCCGGCTGACATGAAGCGGGTGGTAAAGCCGGCGATGGAGATCATGGCTTCGCTCCCTTCGGTGGTGCTCGGCTTTCTTGCGGGGATTTGGCTGGCACCGATTCTCGACGACAAGGTTCCATCGATCATTCTCGTGTGCCTGTCGCTCCCGATCTCGGCCCTGCTCGTTGGCGTGGTCTGGAGTCGTCAGCCGATGGCGGTGCGTGGAAAATTCGAGGGAGGTCGGGAATGGATGGTGCTGCTGCCGGTTCTTCTTGGTGTTGGCTATCTTGCCTGGTCGCTCGGCCCGGCGCTCGAGAAGCTGCTCTTCGTCTATAAGGATCCGACGACTGGAGCGACGATCGCGGACTTCAGGCTTTGGTGGCCGCAGGCGACGGGATCCTCTTACGACCAGCGGAATTCGCTGGTGGTGGGCTTCGCCATGGGATTCGCGGTGATTCCCGTGATCTTCACCATCTCCGAGGACTCGCTTTCAAACGTTCCCAAGACCTTGACCGCCGCCGCCTCGGCGCTGGGTGCCAGTCGTTGGCAGGTGGTGCGCTCGATCATCATTCCCGTGGCATCTCCAGGGATCTTCTCGGCTCTGATGATCGGCTTTGGCCGTGCGGTGGGAGAAACGATGATCGTAGTGATGGCGACCGGAAATACTCCGGTCACCGAGTGGAACATCTTCTCGGGGATGCGCACGCTTTCGGCAAATATCGCGGTTGAGCTTCCTGAAGCCGCGCCGGGATCGACCCACTACCGGACGCTCTTCCTGGGTGCCCTAGTTCTTTTCGTGCTGACCTTCATCCTGAACAGCGTTGCCGAAGTGCTGCGCCAGCATCTTCGCGAAAAGAATAAACTCGTCTGACCCTTTCCGATGGCTGACTCAAAGCAAGCATTTGCGACAACCGGGCGATCACGTATCGGTGAGCCTCTGGTATGGTTGACGGCAGCTGGTCTGGCGATCGGTGTGGTTCTAACACTCGGTTTGTTAGGCTTGGTTGTGGTGAAGGGGATGGAGAGCTTCTGGCCGAACAGGCTGGTTGTCTTCGAAGTCGATCAGGATGGCACAGAGCTGGCGGTAGGCGGGTATGTGTCTCAGGAACGCGAGCGGCGGGACATGTCCGGCGTCTATCACGAGGAGATCCAGGTTTTCCGTGGAAACCGGCACCTCTATGGGGAAAGCTTCGTTTACCTCGACCGGGCCAACATCAAGTCGAGCAGCGAGCCTGAGGATTTGCTGGTTGTAGAAAGACTTGAGGGGGGGAGGGCGATTGGCCGGGCGGTCGCGATCGAGTTTGGCGAGGGTGTGCGTCTTGAAGCATCGGATCCGGAATTCATGTCGCGGATCGCGGGTGAGATCGAATCTCGCAAACAGCTGCGCGAGGAGCTTGAGGGAATCGAGAAAGGGGAGATTGGGAGGAATAGTGGGCGGGTCAAGGAGTTGAAAAATCAGGAGCGGCTCAACGGAAGCTCACCGGAGATCGAGGCGGAGCTCGCAACGCTGCAGGCTGAGTATGCCGAGTTCGACAAAGAGAGGTTGGAGATTCGAGAACGATTGGAGGCGGATCAATTCGTCATGGAATCCGTCGACGGGAGGGACATCACGATTGCGACGGGTGAGTTGCTGGATGTGTTCCAACCGAATAAGGCAGGATTTTTTGAGCGAGTTGGTGAGACCTTTCGCCGGATCTGGAGTTTTCTGAGTTCCAACCCGCGCGAGGCGAACATGGAAGGAGGTGTCTATCCGGCGATCTTCGGCACGGTGGTGATGACCCTGATCATGAGCATCTTTGTGACACCCTTCGGCGTCATTGCGGCGATCTATTTGCGCGAGTATGCCAAGCAGGGGCCACTCGTGCAGGCGGTGCGGATTTCGGTAAACAATCTCGCCGGCGTGCCGTCGATCGTGTTCGGAGTGTTTGGTCTCGCGTTCTTCATCTACTTCGTGGGTGGCGTGGTCGACGACTGGTTCTACTCGGACCTCCAGGAGCCGGTTTTCAAGAGTGGAGGAATCCTATGGGCTTCGCTCACTCTGGCCCTGCTGACCGTCCCCGTGGTGATCGTGGCGACGGAGGAGGCGCTCGCCGCCGTGCCGCGTGGAGTGCGCGAGGCGGCTCTGGCTTGTGGAGCTTCGAAGTGGCAGACGATTCAGCGGGTGGTCCTTCCCGCTTCCTTGCCGGGGATTCTGACCGGGGTGATCCTTGCGATGGCTCGTGGAGCGGGGGAAGTGGCACCGCTGATGCTGGTCGGCGTCGTGAAGAGTGCGCCGGATCTGCCGATTGATGGCGTGGCGCCCTTCATTCACGCCGAGAGGCAGTTCATGCATCTTGGATTTCATATTTATGATCTGGGTTTCCAGTCACCGGATTCCGAAGCGGCCAAGCCCATGGTGTTCGCCACGACGCTGCTTTTGATCACCATTGTGGTGGTCATGAATCTCACCGCCATCATGATCCGCAACCACCTTCGAAAGAAGTACGCTACCAGTAGTTTCTAATGCCCCGGGAGGATTTCATTGCGATTGATGACTTCAGCTTTCACTACGGTGAGAAGCAGGCGTTGCACCGTATCAACATGGATATTCCGGAGCGCCAGGTGACTGCGCTGATCGGACCATCGGGATGTGGCAAGTCGACATTGCTGCGGAACATGAACCGCATGAATGACCTGATTGATGGAGTTCGGCATGAGGGCGACATTCGATTGAATGACCAAAGCCTCTATGATCCGAAGGTGGAGGTGATTTCCCTGAGGAAACGGGTGGGGATGGTGTTCCAAAAGTATAATCCTTTCGCCAAGACGATCTATGAGAATGTCGTCTTCAGTCTGCGAGTGGCAGGACGGAATGGGAAGAAGGAGCTGGACGAAGTAGTTGAAAGATCACTCCGCGCCTCGGCGCTGTGGGATGAAGTAAAAGATCGCCTCCACAGCAGTGCTTTCGGCCTCTCCGGCGGGCAGCAGCAGCGGCTATGCATTGCCAGAGCCATCGCCAATCAGCCGGAGATCCTTTTGATGGATGAGCCCTGTGCGGCGCTGGATCCCACGGCAACGCTCAAAATCGAGCATTTGATTCGTGAGCTGAAGGAGCAGTTTACGATTGTGATCGTGACCCACAACATGGAGCAGGCGACCCGTTGCTCGGACCGGACGGCTTTTCTCTACATGGGAAGGCTCATCGAGTATGCTCCAACCCGCCAGGTTTTCGAGAACCCTCAGGAAAAGGAAACGGAGTCCTATATCTCCGGTCGCTTCAGCTGATGCACGATACAATCCAGACCCAGGAGAGCACCGAGAAAGCCACTTCAGTCATCGAGGTGGACGGGGTGGATTTCTGCTATGGTGATTCGATGGCCCTGAAGGGGATCGATCTGAAGGTTCCGCCGAGGGAGATCGTGGCTTTCATCGGACCTTCCGGCTGTGGAAAGTCGACCCTGCTCCGCTGCTTCAATCGGATGAACGATCTGGTGCCCGGTGCCCGGGTGACGAAGGGAACCATTCATGTCAATGGCTCGGAGATCCACAGTCCCGAGGTCGACCCGGTCGAGCTGAGACGTCGTGTCGGGATGGTGTTTCAGAAGAGCAATCCCTTCCCGCGTTCGATTTACGAGAATGTCGCCTATGGTCCGCGGATTTCTGGCGTGGTGGATAAGGGTGAGATGGATGGTATTGTGGAGAAGGCATTGAAGGGATCGGCGCTATGGGATGAGGTGAAGGACCGTCTCGACGAGAGCGCCTTCGGTCTCTCCGGTGGACAGCAGCAGCGCCTGTGTATTGCCCGCGCGATTGCCGTCCGGCCTGAAATCGTGCTGATGGACGAACCATGTTCCGCCTTGGATCCGATTGCGACGGCCAAGGTCGAGGAGCTCATTCTCGAGCTGCGTCGGGAGTTCACGATTGTGATCGTGACTCACAACATGCAGCAGGCGACCCGCGTTTCGGACAAGACCGCTTTCTTTTATCTTGGAGAACTGGTTGAATACGACCAAACCAGCGCCATCTTTTCGAATCCGAAGCGTCGCGAAACGGAAGACTACATCAGCGGCCGCTTTGGCTGAATCATTTAGAAGAACATCATGCATCCGGAATCACCCCACATCATTCGCGAATTTGACGAAGCGATCCGCTACCTTCGCCGGGAGGTCATCGCCATGGCTGGTCAGACGCGGTTGAATCTGGAGCGAGCAATTCAGGGTTTGCTTGAGAGGGATTTGGATCGCTGTAAGGCAGTCGTCGCCGATGACAGCGATGTGGATGATCTTCAGCGAAGTATTGATTCGACGGGAATGGACATTCTAGTGCGTTTTCATCCTGTGGCGAGTGATCTGCGATTGGTGATCAGTTCGATGAAGATCGCGGCGAACCTTGAACGGGTTTCGGATCATGCCGTGAACATTGCCAAGCGGGCCAAGAAGATGCTGAAGCGATCGGAGCTCAGTGAGATCAAGTTGATTGAGCCGGTTTACGGGATTGCGGACAAGATCCTGCGTGACGCCATTGAGTCCTACACGGATCGTAATTCTTCATTGGGAGCGTCTTTGAATGAAAGGGACAAGGAGTTGGACCGCTTGCACAAGAACGTGATCTCAACGCTCAGTGGTTTGCTTGAGGAGGGTGGTGAACGTGCTGAGGATTTGTTGCATCTGATTTTCGTTGCTCGCTCACTTGAGCGGGTGGGTGATTTGGCAGTGAATATTGGTGAGGATTCAGTCTTTCTCGGATCTGCACAGGACATTCGACATGATCGCAAGCTCGCAGCGGAGGTAGTCGCGGAGGAGGGAGACGAGTAATGCGTGTGCTTTTTATTCGATAGGACGGGCGGTGCTGGCTCTTCTGGAATTCGGGTAGTCTGGAATTCCGTATTTTTTCATGATTTGAACCTTGGCACTTGGCCGATGACTGCTAGTTTCCCCTGCAATTCTTGGAAAAAGCGTGGTGACTCTACTCGATCATTCGGTCCTCGTGCTCAACCGGTTCTGGCAGCCCGTGCAGACCTGCTCGGCAAGGCGTGCCTTGAAGTTGCTCTGTCTCGGTCATGCGCAAGTGGTGCAGACGGATGGCGACGAACAGTATCGGACACACAATCTTGAGTCGTGGGTCGAGCATTCATCTTCGGCCTTGGTCGAAGAGCTGATCCACAGTGTACGGATGGCGATTCGGGTGCCGCGGATCATCGTGCTTTCGCTTTATGATCGGATTCCCCGCATGGAAGTTCGACTGACACGTCGCAATGTCTTTTTGCGGGACAAGTTCACCTGTCAGTACTGCGCCAAGATATTCCCTGAACCGGATCTCAATCTGGACCATGTGCTGCCGAGAGACAAGGGAGGCCCAACGACCTGGCAGAACATCGTGACTTCCTGTATTCGCTGCAACACGCGGAAAGCGAACAAGCTGCCGCACGAAGCGAACATGTTTCCCCTGTCGAAGCCGGCGATACCACGGTGGCGGCCGATGTTTGGCCTCAAGGATCGCGGTGGGCACGATGAGAGCTGGCGGCAATTCCTCGATCCAGATCCAAAGTCTGTTCGAATGTCGGCTTGACGATGGCTAAAGGCCGGTGACGTCCAGTTTGTAGAAGCGACACGGCTGAGCAGGCTTCGGCAGAACCTGCATGGTCTCGAAGACCGTCTGGATGATCCCGTTGGCATTGCCTAAACTGGAGATGGGGGCCCCGAAGTTCGTCCAGTTGGTCAGATCCGTCGAATACTTGGCTTGATAGCTCAGACCAGGAATGGATTGAAAAGAGATCACGGCTCCTTCACTTTCCGTGATGCCGGGGGCGAAGGTCGAGGCCGAGCCGGGCAAGAGCGTGACCTGATAGAATTTTTCCAGCTCAGGGAATTCGGAATCCACAACAGCGTGGGTCGACGAAGTGGCGGCTCCCACGGTTGAGTGGACGTCGCCGAAGGGAATCCAATCGATGAGGTTGACCGAGTATTCCGCCTGGTAGTTGTTTCCAGGTTGGGTTGGGAAAGTAATGACCTTACCCATGCTGAGAGTGACTTTTGGCAGTTCCGGTTCAGGTGGCAAAAATAGAATAGAAGCACCGGAAACCCGCCATGCTTCAGGCTTGCCCAGCGGGTTGATGCCGTTGCCAACGATGACGTCACCATCCGCTGAAATTCCCACGGCTGATGTTAGATTCCATCCGGTGATGTCGAATCCGGAATTCACGAGCAAATCTGAAAGCTTTCTGAGGCCGTTGATTTCATCCCAGATGACGGCGGTCTGTCCGCCTTCGTCATGTCCCGAGCCGACCGCGATTGATCCACTTCCGGTGACATCATGGAGTCTGCAATTTTTCGATCCGCCGGGCAGGTCGCCGACGGAAGTCATGACTTGATTGACCCATCTCAGGCCCTCGATTTCAGTGCTCGAAGTTGAGCCATAGCCGACGATGACCGAGCCATCGCTGGAAACGGCGCTGGCCTCCGATGACCAGCCGCCTCCCGGAAGGTCACCGAGTCTTTGGATCCCGCCGCTGGATCTCCAGACGAATGCCTCTGTGCCCTGTTCCACAGGGGTGATGGATTCATAGGGTTCGGGGAATATGGTTACGTAGACAGGGTTCCCAAAGCGGTCATACTTCAGATTACCGAATTCGTCGATGTCGTGGTAGGTGTAGGGCGGAGGGTAGATGGTTTCCACGTTGGAAACGATGTAGCCGCTCGAGCCGACGATGGTCAGACCATCACTTGAAATGGCTAGAGCGGAAGATGAGCGGCTCAGTTGATTTCCTGATTCTTGGGGAGGAGTCTGAAGCACTCCAAGGCTCAGGACGCTCGCGGTCCCGCTTGAATTGATGTTCCATCTAACCGCGCGGACACCTCCTGAAGAAGAGCTCTCACCGACGATGGTCGTGCCATTATTCGAGATAGCGAAGGCGTCCGAGGTCGTGAAGCTGCCGCTGGCGGAGGAGAGGAGCGGCAGAGCGAAAATGGCATTCTGATCGTTCCAGTAGACCGCGCGGCGGTCGGGGAAGGGGTCAAGGCCGGTCGTCTTGAAGAACCCACTACCGACAATCCTGTTGCCATCGCCCGTCAGGCCATTCGAAACCGAGACTGGCGGAGAAAAGAGCGGACGAACGGTGCTTTGCAGGAAACCGAGACCGACGATTCCTTCTTCCGCCCGCCAACGGAAGGCCTCGGCATCCTGGGATCGGGCGGCGCTGAGTTCGGAGCTGCTGCTGCCGGAAACCGTGGTGCCATCGCCAGAAATCCCCGTGACTGAGGATCGGAAGTTTCCGCCCGGAAGATCGCCCAAACCACTGAAAGTCGGATTCGTTGCCGCCGGGGACGGGCAGGCAAGGGAACAAAGCAGTAGCCAAATGGCTGGATACCGAGGGGTTTTCATAAACGAGTCCGAAGCAAGGCGGGGGCAAAGTGCCATGGGAGCGGCCGCTTGTCAGGTGAATTTCTGAGCGGTTGAGGATCCGAACTCCCCACGACTCCGACTGGGGGGATGGTCGGGGCCGTGGGGTAGCCAGATGCTCGGGGGGAGGGCGTTCGGGCTAGGACTTTCCTCTTCGGAAGAGAATAAGGCAGAATCCGAGGATTCCGAGGATCATGGAGGTCGGTTCGGGAACAGATTGAAGGAAAGCCTCTCCTCCGGTTTCCCGTGGAGATGGGGTTGGCGTCGCAGACAGGGGAGTCGTCAATGCCATGACCGCCATCACCACGGGACCGACGCCGAACCAGAGCACGGAAAGCGCCCGGGAAAACAAGGTCGGGGGGGGAAGGGGACTTTTCATCAATCGGGAGGATGGGAAAAAATGGGGCTTTCGTCAATTGGGGGCGATTTGGACGGAGAACTCAGGGAAAACCCTGACAAAAAGGTGGGTGGTCAGGCGCTGGCGACGCTTGCCTGCCGCCACCCGCGGTGACTCGCGAGGTTGCGCCATTGGGTGGCGTAACAGATCAGTTCGGCGCTGTTTTCAAGCGAGAGTTTGGCGAGAATGTGGGAACGGTGGGATTCGACCGTCTTGAGGCTGATGTGGAGGACTTGGGCAATGTCCTTTGAGGTCATGCCGGCACCCACAAGATCGAGAACCTCGAGTTCTCGGTTGGTGAGTTCCCGGACTTCATCTCCGCGGTGAGTCCTGGGAGTCGGAGCGGCGAAGGTGGTGACGGCGCGTTCGGTCATCTCCCGGCTCAGATAGATGCCTCCCGAAAGCAACTTGCGGATCGCAATACCGAGTTCGTTCTCCGAGGCGGATTTCATCAGATACCCTTGGGCGCCTGCCTGAAGCACTCGTGATGCGATGACTCGCTCGTTGATGTTTGAAAAAACGAGGACGGGAATCTTTCCGACCAGCGAATGAAGTTCCGGGATGAATTCGAAGACGCCTTCGCTTCCCGGAAAGAGCGCCTCGGTCACGATGATGTCCGGTGGGTTGGACGAAACAAGCTCGAGGACCTCTGATGGGCGGGACGCCTCGATCATTGGGCTGAGATCCGGCTGGGCGCTCAAAAAGGATTGAAGCCCACGGCGCATGAGTGGAGTTCCGTCGATAATGGCGACCCGTTTCTTTGGTTGAAGCATGGTTGGGTTTTTCGTGAACATACGTAGGCTCCCAAACCTGCCAAAATGGGTCAAGAAATCTCCTGAATGCTTTATTTTAAAAGCCTTGCAGGAGTTCGGCATAGCGAAGCATTCCTAACAATTCAGACAGCCTAACAATTAGAATTAGTTCCCGAAACCAACCGGGAAGACGATGTTCATGAGCATGGTCAGGAAGAAATTGAAGACCAGCAAGGCGAGGGCGGAATAGACCATCGCACGGGTGGTGCTGCGGCCAACGCCGACCGCTCCGTTGCTGGCAGCGAGTCCCTGGTGGCAGGAGATCATGACGATGAGAAGGCCGAACACCGTGCCCTTGGTCAGGGCGATGATGATGTCCGACATGTCCGTGTGCATGTAAATCTGGTTCATCCAGTAGGCCGAGTTGACGTCAAAGGTGACGGTGCCGACGAAAAGAGATGCGCCGATGCCGAAGGCAATCGATTCGGCGATGAGGAGCGGCATGGCGATGAGCATGGCGACGACCCGGGGGGTGACGAGGTAGTCGATCGGGTGAACGCCCATTGAGCGAAGGGCGTCGACCTGCTCGGTGACTTTCATGGTGCCGATCTCCGCGGCCATCGCGGCACCGACCCGGCCGGCCAGCATCAGGGCGGTGATCGAGGGGCCGAGTTCACGCATCATGGCAACGCTGACCAGCGCACCGGCACCGGTCTCCATGCCGAGCGTGCTGAATTGAAACAGGGACTGGGCGGCGAGGACCGCACCCGTGAAGGCCCCGGTCATGATGACCACGGGTTGGGAGCGGTAGCCGATCTCTGCGATTTGCTCGACGATCAAGCGAGGCCGCCATTTGCCATGCGCCATGGACTCGCCGACCATGCCGACCAGCAAGCCGACCCGGCCGAGGTAATTGATGAAGCCAACCAGGGGCCGCCCGATCAGAGCGAAGTATTCCACTCCTCGGAGTCTAGGAGGTGGATACCGGTTTGGCGAGGAAGATGGCACCGTCAGCAATCCGGGAACTTGAATCAGGGGCGACGCATGAGGGAAATGCATGGGTGCGCGTCCGCTATCGATTCGCGATGGCATGGCTACTGATTGTTGAGAGGGTGGTGCTCTCGTGGTGAGAGTGCCGAGAAACAACAATGCAATCATGAAAACGGTCTATGAATTCACGAAGCACCTCGAAACTCAGAACACGCATCTCAAGGCGAGTACCAAGAAGGTCCTGCAGCAGCGCTACCAGCACCTCATCCGTCTGCATCCCGATCTTTATCGAGCGGAGCTCCACATGTCGGCCGTCCGAGGGCAATCCGAGGTCCATCTGATCGTTCATGATTCCAAGCACCGCCTTCTTGAAGCTCATGCCAAAGGAAGGCATCTCGACCAGTCGATCTATCGCTGCTTCGAACGAGCCGAGCGCCAGCTCGCCAAGCCGAAGCACTTGAAGAAGGCGGCTTGACGAGCTGCATTTTTCGCCCAATTCGCGGATGGTTGGAGGCGATCGGGGCAGGTTCCCCGGTCGCCTTTTTGTTGAGGTTGCGGGAAAGTCGAAAATGACGAGCCGCATGTTACGAAGATGACATGTGACAATGGTGCCACGAAGGTCTGCTTCGAAAAGGTGGGAGGAGGGTGGAGAAGTTCGCTTGTCGGTGCTTCAAATACTATAGGTGCCGTAATAAATACACGCGAATCAAATTATGAAATCCATCTACACCCGGGCGTTTTCCGGGATTGTCCTCGCAGCCGCCATCACCCCCGTCGGTGCTGCGATCACGCTGAACCCGATCAGTTCCGCGCGGAATGGTGAGGCGGTTGACGTCTTTGACAAGTCCGCGGCCGAGATTGTCAAGTTCGACCCGGCGACCCAGCGGATGTTCGTGGTCAACGGTGCCGACGACGCCGTCGATATCTTCGATGTCAGTGATTTGTTGAATCCAACCCTGCTGATCTCGGTGGATCTTTCCGAGTTCGGGAATCCCAACAGTGTGGATGTGCATCCGTCTCCTCGCTTCAACGAGGTCGCCGTGGCGGTTGGCGCTGCTGACAAGACCCAGCGCGGGCGCGTGGTCTTCCTTAATAAGGATGGTGAGATGAAGGGTTCCGTGGAGGTGGGGTTCCTGCCAGACATGCTGACCTACGATGGTGCCGGGAGGAGGCTGGTGGTCGCCAACGAAGGCGAGCCGAATGACGACTACACGGTTGATCCCGAAGGCTCGGTGTCGATCATCGAGATCTTCGGTCGGAGCGGTCGCCGTCGCATCACCGAGGTCGGTTTCGGTGGCCTATCTGCGGAGGATCTGGAAGGCGTCAGGCTTTCAGGGCCGGAGGGAACGACGCCTGCACAGGACATTGAGCCCGAATATGTGGCGATCGATGCACGTGGCCGTTATGCCTACGTGAGCTGTCAGGAGAACAATGCAGTGGCCGTGATCGACCTTTGGCGGAAGCGGGTAGAGCGGATGATTGGTCTGGGATCAATCAATCACGCGGAGCTTGGGAACGCCCTTGATGTCTCCGACCGGGACGATCTCATTCGGATTGCCAACTGGCCGGTGAAAGGACTGCCGATGCCCGACGCGATTGCAGTTTATGAAGTCAGTGCCAACAGCCGAGGTCGTGGTCGGGGGGCGAGCAGTACCTATATCGTGACCGCCAACGAAGGGGACGGCCGCGAATATGGCGACTACGAGGACGAAGTCCGGGTCAAGGATCTGGAGCTTGATCCCAGTGCCTTTCCTCTCGGGGATATTCTCAAGGAGGATGCGAATCTGGGTCGGCTTGCCGTGATCTCGACGGAAGGTGATGCAGACGGGGATGGCGTGTATCAAGAGCTCTATAGTTTTGGGACTCGGTCCTTCTCGATTTACAGCAGCGAGGGTGAACTCGTCTTTGACAGTGGCGAGATGATCGAGGCATGGATCGCCGAGAATTTGCCGGAAGGCTTCAACAGCACCAATTCAGAGAATCAGAGTGTTGACAGCCGCTCGGACGCCAAGGGTCCGGAGCCCGAGGCGATTGAGATTGGCCAGCTCGGTGACAAGACCTACGCCTTCGTCGGTCTTGAGCGGGTGAGCGCCATCATGGTCTTTGATATCACCGATCCTCGGCAGGTTTCCTTTGTGACCTTTGCCGCGAACCGCGATTTCTCGGTGGTCTTTGATGAAGATGATTTCAGCGATGTGGCTTCCGCCGGTGACTTGGGTCCGGAAGGTTTGGACTTCGTGGCGGCGAAAGACAGTCCGAACGGCAAGCCGTTGCTGATCGTGGCAAACGAGGTCAGCGGCACAACCACGGTCTACGAGATTTCCGAATAGGCTTTCCAGGTGGTCCCCCTAGCCATGGCCAGTGTCGGGCGTCCTGCGGGGCGTCCGGCATCTCTTTTGTCGGGGGTGGCTTTCTTTTTCAACGACGGTCAGTCGCGGAGTCAGGCTACAGCACCCTTGACCAGATGACCTTGAGGTAGCGGGACTCGGGGTAGTTCGAGAGGGTGGGGTGGTCGGGGCCGGCACCGGTGCGGTCGAAGATCTGCAGTCGGCGCTGCTGTTTGTGGACGGCGGTGGTGACGAGCTTCTCGAATTCGAACTCGTTGATGTGGCCGGAGCAGGAGCAGCTGACGAAAAGACCGCCGGGGGCGACGAGGTCGGAGGCGAGTTTGTTGAGGTCGTTGTATTTGCCGCGCCCGCGTTCGTCGTCGCGGCCAGTGACGAACTTCGGTGGGTCGGCGAGGACAACGTCCCATTGGCGGCCGTTTTCAACCATGGTGCGTGCCCAGCTGAAGGCATCGGCGTGGGTGAATTTGATTTTGGCGTCGTTGATGTTGGCGTTGCGCCTGGCCATGGCGATGGCCTTTTCGTCGAGATCGACAGCCATGATGTCTTCGGCTCCGGCTTTGGCGGCGTAGACGCTGAAGGCACCGGTGTAGCAGCAGAGGTCGAGGACGGTTTTGCCTTCGACGAGATTGGCGAAGCGGCGTCGGTTGTCGCGCTGGTCGCAGAAGAAGCCGGTCTTGTGGCCTTCGGCAAAATCGATCTCGAAGGTGATGCCGTGCTCGCGGACTTTGACTTTGCGCAACGAGTCGGTGGAAAGCGGATGCGGATCGGTGGGGATGCGTTCGACGCGTGCCAGGGCGGGGTCGACGCGGATGTGGGCGCGTTTGGTGTCGAAGGCTTCGTGAAGCGCGGGGACCCAGGTGTCGAGGCGACGCCAGGCGGCGAGGGTGGTGACTTCGAGGGAAAGGAGGTCGCCGAATTTGTCGGCCACCAACCCGGGGAGCTGGTCGGCATCGCCGTGGATGGCGCGATAGGTTTCGGTGTCGGCGTCGAGGTGGAAGAGTTCGCGGCGCAGCTTGGCGGCGTTCTCGATGGCGCGGAGGAAGAAGTCTTCGTCGATGGGTTCTTCGCCGTGACTGACGACGCGGAGCGGCATGTTGGAGCTCGGGTTGAAGAAGCCCCAGCCGAAGGTGTTGCCCTCCTTGTCGAGGACTTCGACGAGGTCGCCGGCTTTCGCGTCCTGGGAGTATTGCCCGATCATCTTCGGCCAGATGGACGGATGGAAGGAGTAGGTCTTGATGGCGACGGTGGGCATGGCGGTCAGGCGAGGGCTTCGAGGGTTTCCCAGCGGGAGTAGAGGGCGGCGGTGGCTTTTTTGGCGGCTTCGAGATCGGCGACGAGTTGGGGGACCTCGTTGAAGTGGTCTTTCTGGAAATCGGGGTCGTTGAGTTTCGTCTCGATGGCGGCGGCTGCTTCTTCTGCTTCCAGGATGCGGTCTTCGATGGTTTCGAGTTCCTTCCTTTCGGCCAAGGTGAGCTTGCGGGGTTTGTCGGTGGCGGTTGGAGTCTGTTTGCGGCGGGCGGCGGCTTGTTTGGCTGCTGCGGCGGCCTGGATGCGCTCCGAGTTCTCGCGCTGCTGGCGCTTTTCGAGATAGTAGGAATAGTTGCCGGGAGTGATGTGGACACCGTTGTCTTCGAAGGCGATGATGCGGTCGCAGATGCGGTCGAGGAAGTAACGGTCGTGGGAGACGACGATGACGGAGCCGCCGAAGTCGGCGAGTGCTTCTTCAAGCATCCGCAAGCTCGGTAAGTCGAGGTCGTTGGTCGGTTCGTCGAGGACGAGTAGGTTACCGCCGGTCTTGAGGACCTTGGCGAGCATCAGGCGGGCGCGTTCGCCGCCGGAGAGAAGGTCGACGCGTTCGTTGATGCGGTCGTCTGAGAAAAGGAAACGCTTCAGGTAGGACCGGGCGCCCATCCATTCGTCGCCGAAGAGGACCTTCTCATTGCCGTCGGCCACTTCGTCGAGCAGTGAGCCGGTGCCATCGAGCGCCATGCGGGCCTGGTCGATGTAATTCACTTTGACGCGCTTGCCGATGACGGCATTGCCTTCGCTGGGGTCGAGTTGGTCGAGGCAGATTTTCAGCAGGGTGGTCTTGCCGACGCCATTGCGGCCGACGATGCCGGTGCATTCGCCAGGGCGGATGATCAGGTCGAGATGCTTGAAGAGCCAGCGGGGTGAAGTACTAGAACCGACGTTGATGCCGACATCCTCAAGCTCGATGACGGTATTTCCGAGGTCGGGTGGCGGCGGGATGAGGATGTCCATTTCCTGCTCCTCGACCGGGGCCTTGATGCCGTCGATCTCGTAAAACCTATCAAGCCGCGAGCGCGACTTGGTGGTGCGGGCTTTGACGCCGGCGCGGACCCATTCAAGTTCCTCGCGGAGGAAGCGCTGGCGGCGGCGCTCGGTCTGCGAGGCGATCTGCTGGCGGAGGGCTTTTGATTCGAGGAAGGCGGTGTAGTTGCCGGGGTGGGAGTAGGCCTTGCCTTGATCGATCTCGATGATGCGGGTGGCGATGACGTCGAGGAAGTAGCGGTCATGGGTGACGAAGATGACCGCGCCGGTGTAGGTGGCGAGGAAGGCTTCGAGCCAGCGGATCGAATCGGCGTCAAGGTGGTTGGTGGGTTCGTCTAACAGCAAGAGGTCCGGCTGGGAGGCGAGTGCGCGACAAAGGGCGACGCGGCGTTTTTCACCGCCGGAGAGTTGAGCGGTTTCGGAATCGAGTGGCGGGGTGCCGAGGGCGTTGGAAAGCGATTGGATGCGGGCATCGAGGTTCCAGCCATCGGCGTGCTCGATGAGTTCGTAGCAATCGTGGAGTTCGGTCTCGGTGCCATCGCCGGTTTCGTAGCGATGGATGGCATCGACGACATCGGCGGCTCCAGCGGCGATGTTTTCGTGAACGGTGAGGCTCAGATCGAGTTCGAACTCCTGGGGGAGGTAGCCGACGCGGAGTTCGCGGCGGCGGGAGATTTCGCCGGAGTCGGCCTCGTTGGTGCCGGCGAGGATTTTGAAGAGGGAGGTTTTGCCGCAGCCATTGCGGCCGACGAGTCCGACTTTTTCCCCGGCGGCGACGGCGAGGGTGACGCCGTCGAGGAGGGTCTGAAGGCCGTAGGCGAGGCGGATTTCGTTGGCGGAGAGGAGCGCGGACATGAACGCGCGGATGAGGAGCCAAGCATTCGCGAAAGGCAAGGGGAAGCCGTGTTTGTTATGAAATGTAGGTGCTCAAAAGGCGGAGGACGGCGCGGATGGAGGCGAGGGAGGCGGTTTCGCTCGCGGTGTGGTAGCCGGTGGTGGGGATCTGGAGGGTGGTGCCGGTGATGTGCCCTCCGGTGGCGGCGACGAGGCGCCCGAGCTCGGTGCGGCCGAGCGACTGTGGTTTCGGGCGGTCGAGGTTTTGGGCTTCGATCCACTCGTCTTTATAGGTCGTGGTGATGTCGAGGCGCTGGCAGATGCGCGCGATTTCGTCGGTGAAGGCTGAATCGAAGCCGGCGGTGGCGTCCTTTTTCCGGAGGACGAGTTCCTGCTCGGCGGCGGCTTCGGGGGTTGGGTAGGGGCTGGTGTCGAGCACGAGCAGGCGTCGGGTGGTGATCGATTCGCGCTGGAGCCAGGCCAGGGCGTAGCGCCAACTGCGGCCGGCTTCTTCCTGAGCGGTGAAGAGCGCGGTGCCGGTGAAGCCGTTGCGGAAAAGATAGACGATGAGGGCGACGCTGAGAACGTTGTCGAGTTGCGCGGAGATGTGGGTGTCGGTGACCTGAAGGCGATCGAGGAAGGAGACCGGCGCACCGGGTTGGAGGAAGTCGAGGCCTTCGATTTCGAAAATGAGGTTGTGGCGTTTTTCGCAGTGGTAGCCATTCGAGATGGTGCCTTGGCCGAGGTAGGTGCCGGTGTAGGGGAGGTGGGCCTGAACGCGCTGACCGGTGAAGCGGTCGGCGATGGAAGCCATCATTTGCTCAGAAAGGGAGTCGCCTGTTAGTTCGCCGCGGTTACCGGCGATGAAGGCGGCGTATTGGAACTCGTTCGGGCCGGTGCAGAGCAGGCCATGGCGGTCGATGTGGGCGGAAAGGATCAGGCTTTCCGGCTCGCTGCCCTGCGCGACAAGAACGCCGAGGTGGCGCTCGACCTTCACGTCGACTTCCTCGAGTTCGCGGCGAAGGACGCGGAAGAAGGAATCCTCCGTGCCGACGACCGAGGGTTCACGGACGAGCTGCTGAAGGATTTCAAGGAATCCGGACAAGTCGGAGGTGGCGAGGTTACTCACGGGATTTCCGAGCAGTTAGCAGGAACGATGCCGTTATTCGGGGTGGCCGAGGGCACCGCGCGCGGCGTGGGTGGCGGTGGCGAAGCACCCTTGGATGAGGTAGCCGCCGGTGGGGGCTTCCCAGTCGATCATTTCGCCGCAGGCATAGACGCCGGGGAGTTTGCGAAGCTGGAGGTCGTCGCCGAGCTCGCTCCAAGCGATGCCGCCGGCTGAGGAAATGGCTTCGTCGATGGGACGGGGGCGAGTGAGCGGAATGGTGAGGTTTTTGATCGCATGGCAGAGGGATTCGCGGCTTTCGAGGGGACCGCCAAAGTGTTGGAGAAGGAGGCGGGCGTGTTCGGAGAGTCTGAGTCGTCCGACGGCTTGGGAGAGGAAGTCTGCGCGGACGCTTTCCATCTTGCGCATCAGCGTCTCGATGGGGACTTCGGGTTTCAAGTCGATCTCGATGGATGCTTCTGGCATTGCGCGGAGGATCGGGCCGAGTTGATAGATGGCGCCGCCTTCGAGTCCGTATCGGGTGAGCATGAGTTCGCCTTGGACGACGATGGGACCGGCGGAGACGGCGAGGTTTTTCAGCGGACGGCCTTCGAGTCGGGAGATGAGATCGGCAGGCCAATCGACTTCCCAGCCACAGTTGGCCGGTTGGAATGGAGTGACGGTGATGTCGTGTGGCTGGAGGATGGAAGTCCAACGTCCGTCTGAGCCGGTCTTCGACCATGAGGCTCCGCCGAGGGCGAGGATGGCGGCGTCGAAGGATTGAGGGGGCTGGTTCTTGAAGGTGAGGGCTACAGTGGCATGACCGTCCCGGTCATTAAATGCAGGGCTTGTTTGGATCGGGAGGCTCTCCATCTGAGGCGGCTTTGACTCCTGCGGATCATGACCGGGACGGTCATGCCACTGGTGGGTTTGGAGGTCCGTGAGCTGGTGGTTCACGTGAAAAGTGACACCTTGTTTGCGCAGACGCTCGATCCAGCGCCGGAGCAGGGGGGCGGCTTTCATTTCCTTTGGGTAAACGCGGCCGGTGCGCTGTTCGAAGGTCTCGATTCCGAGTTGGGCGGCCCAGTTGCGGAGGTCTTCGGGGGAAAATGCGCGGATGATTTTGGCGAAGTGCTCGGCGGGGAGGCCGGGGCCGGAGTAACGGGTGACGAAATCTTCGAGGTGCTCGCCGTGGGTGAGGTTCAGGCCGCCGTAGCCGGCCACGAGGAGTTTGCGGCCGACCGAACGTTTGGCATCGAAGACGGAGACCCGAGCGCCACCCGCCGCGCAGGCTTCCGCAGCACGGAGTCCGGCGGGACCACCGCCAACGATGGCAATTCGTGCTGGTGAGGAAGATTGCCTTAACATGTTGAGATACAGAAACACAGAATTCCCCAATGGATGCCAACGGATAATTGACGTTGATTGTCCTGCGATGTGTGGGAAAGTCGTCCCGGTCCTTCACGGCCCCTTTGGCATGACTTTCTTCGCACGCTTTGTCGCTTTGTTCATCTTTTTGATGACTTCAGGCTTGCGTGGGCAGGGTGCGCCTCCGGCGGATCCCATTGGGTTTGCGACGCTCAACGTTCCTGCCGGGTCGCAGGGACTTCTTGCGATTCATCTGGTCAAGCCGATCACCTTCAAGGGATTCGTGGCGGATGTGGATGGAGTCAATGTCGAGATTGCCGCTTTGCTTCCCGCCAACCTGCTCGGCAGCGTTGGGAGTGGTTTTCTTTCCGTGAGGCAGGGTAGAAATCCTGGGTTGACGGTGGATGTGGATTCCTTCGTTGGGAGTTCACTGACGATGAAAGATAATGTGAACGGTTTGCTGCGTCCTGGTGATCAGATTGATATCCGTCCGCATCAGACGATCGCCGAGGTGTTCAATCCGGATCTTGCCAATCTGTTTGCGGCAGACCTGGCCGACGAAGCAGACACGATCTTTCTTTGGAACCCGGAGAATCAGGTTCCAAAGGGTTACTTCATTGACAGCGCTGGCGATTGGTTGGAGATCGGAAATGAGTCGGCAGGTGATCAATCGGCTACGTTGCTTCCCTATCCCGGTGCGGTCATCGTCAATCGTCGTGCCGACACCGAACTCGATTTCACAAATGTCGGGACGGTTCTCGAGCCGGCTTATGAACGGGTGATAAAGGTCTGGCCCGGAAGAAATCTGATTTCGGCCCCATTCACCTCGGTCGAGCGTGTCGATGAATGGCAGCTATTCAGTGCGACGTCGGACTTCTCGCTTCAGGGTGGTCCTTCTGCGGCGAAAGCGGATGCTTTCCAACTGACTTATGCGAATGGAACGCGCTCGAACTTCCTCTACTACCGCCAGAGTCTCGGGTGGAGGTCTGTCGGTGTTCAGGGCGACGCTGGGAGCACTCCGGTGGACGTAACCCAAGCGATTGATTTGCATCGTTATCAGAGTGGTGGCTATCTACGGATCGCGGGAGAACCCGAAACGGTTCCGGGAAGCCAGGCATTGATGTCGCTCAGGGTCGCGCCTGTGGATGAAGTTGAAGTGTCGGTTAGAGGTGGCCGTTTGGTGTGGGCGGCAGAGCTTGGCAAGCGCTACCAACTGCAGGCGCGCAAGCAGGGCAGAAAGGTCTGGGAGGATTTCGGTGAGATGGTTACGGCAGATGGCCCGACCTGTGAGGTTCCCATCGAAGTGGAAGGCAGCGGCCTTCTTCGAGTTATTGCAGTTCCCTGATCAATGAGAACGACTTTTCAAACGGCTTTTCTCTCCGTCGGTTTCCTCTCGCTCCCGATAGGAGGTTCCTTGAGGGCGGCTGATGTTGTCGTTTCGAATCTGGGAGTCACACCGGGCCCAACGAGTTTGCTGGAAGACTCCGATGAAAACCCGCTACCGCTCGGTTCGCAGGTGTCGATCCGGGACTTTGGGGGATTGAGCGCACTAGAAGTGGCTGATCTGGCGCAAGCAGGTCCGTTGACTCTTGTAACGGCATCTGTGGCCTTCGGGAGTCCGGGGTCCGTTGGGACGGGTGATGGGGCTGCGGCGGGGACAATCGAATATCTCGTTACCAAGGCTCTGGCGGTAGAGCAGGATGGACTGCATCTGGTGGTGTTCAATGCGCCCGCTCCTGAAGAGGCGACCGAAGTGATAGTGCTGAAGATTCCCGGCACCATCGCTGCGGATGTCCCCGGATTTCTACCTTCCTTTCGATCGCTTGCTGTTGACGATATGGAACTGGTCTATGGCCGGACCACCTCAGGCGGATTCGCTGCGGAGACCAGTGGTCGGCCCACCACTGGCTTTGAAGCCTGGATTTACGATCAGTTTGATCCCGAGGGCTCACCGGATGAGTTCTTTCTTCCGACATCGGATCCTGATGATGACGGGGCGGAAAATCTTCTCGAGTACGCCTTCGGCTCCCAGGCTTCGGTGGCGGACTCCGTTCCGAGAACGATGATGAGGCAGGAGGGGGCGGTTTTCTATCTCCAGTATTTGAAGCGACTGGACGACGAGGATCTGAACTACAAAGGCTGGTGGCGTCCGGACATTTCGGCGGGTTCGTGGATTGAGCTGACTGGTTCCGCTGATCCTGTGACGAGTGCTCCAGCGGCTGCTCCGGAGAACTATGGATGGGTCGAGCAGGTCGTCCCCACTTCCGGTCCGTGGAGTTTTGGCCGGGTCTCGGTCCAGCGGAACTAAGCTGAACCGGGCGACAGCTGGGATTCTTCCCGGGGGCGTTGACAGGGCGGGTCGCTTGGCTATTTTCCCCGCTCCTATGAGCGAAACGACCTCTGAGAAGCATGTTTTCCAAGCCGAGATCCAGCAACTGCTCGATCTCGTGGTTCACTCCCTCTACACGGATCGTGAGATTTTCCTCCGTGAGCTGATTTCAAATGCCTCGGATTCGATGGAGAAGCTGCGGCACATCGAATCGACCGAGAAGAACGTCCATGATTCCGAACTGCCGCTGCAGGTGGTGGTGACGGCGGACAAGGAGGCGGGAACGCTGACGATCGAGGATCATGGCATCGGCATGACGCGGGAGGAGCTGGTTGAGAACCTTGGAACGATCGCCCACTCGGGGACAAAGGCATTTCTCGAAGCGATGAAGGAGAGCGGTGGCACGCCATCGAGCATGATCGGTCAGTTCGGAGTCGGCTTCTACTCGGCCTTCATGGTCGCGGATGAAGTCGAGGTGCACACGCGGAGCTGGAGTCAGGATGCTGAAGGCCTCGTTTGGAAGAGCGATGGCAAGACCGGTTATGAGATCGAAGAATCTCCCGATGCGCTGCGCGGCGTGAAGATTGTTCTGAAACTCAAGGAGGATCAGAAGGAGTATGCCGAGGACAGCCGGGTGAAGCATTTGATTGAGACCTACAGCAACTTCGTTGGCTTTCCGGTGCTGGTCGATGGAACCCGCGTGAATGAAGTGGAGGCGTTGTGGCTCAAGAACAAGAGCGAGATCAGCGAGGAGCAGTACACCGAGTTCTACAAGTTTCAGGCCAAGGCTTACGACGATCCGGCTTACCGACTTCATTTCGCGGCTGATGCGCCGATCGCGATCAATGCGTTGCTCTTCGTGCCTTCGGAAAACCCCGAGCGCATGGGTCTGAACAAGATCGATCCTGCCGTCGCGCTCTATTGCAAGAAGGTCCTGATCGATTCGGAACCGAAGGATCTTCTGCCGGACTGGATGCGTTTCCTCAAGGGGGTGATCGATAGTGCGGATCTGCCGCTCAACATTTCACGTGAGTCGATGCAGGATAGCGCGCTGGTGCGGAAGATTGGAGCCGTGATCAGCAAGCGGGTGCTGAAGATGTTCGACAAGGAGGCTAGCGGTGATCCGGACAAATGGCAGACCTTTTACAGGAAGTTCGAGCGCTTTTTCAAGGAGGGTGTGGCGACCGATTTCGCCAACCGTGAGGCACTGGCCAAGCTGCTGCGCTTTGAGAGTTCGATGAGTGACGATGGCAAGCTGACCAGCTTTCCCGAATACGTGACCCGAATGAAGGACGGGCAGGAAAAGATCTATTTCATCGTCGGATCGAGCAAGGATCAGATCGAAGCCAGCCCCTACCTTGAAGCGTTCAAGCAGCGGGGTCTTGAGGTGGTGTTCTTTACCGATGCCGTCGACGAGTATGTGGTCGAGGCACTTGGAGAATTCGATGGCAAGAAGCTGCAGTCGATCTCACAGGGCGGCGTCGAGCTCGACGACGTGGAGGTCGAAGGCGAGGCGCTTTCCGAAGAGGAAACCACCAAGCTGTGTGAGTTTCTCAAGGAGGAGTTTGGCGACAAGGTGACGAAGGTTGAAGCTGGAAAGCGCCTGGTGGATAGTCCGGTGGTTGCGCTGGTTCCGCAGGACGGGATGACCGCTCAAATGCGCGCCATGATGAAGGCAATGGACGAGAACTTCAAAGATGAGGTGAAGGTCGAGCTTGAGATCAACCCGCGTCACCCCTTGGTCAGGAAGCTTGCTGAGACCAAGGACTCGAATCCGGATTTGGCAAAACTGGTGGCCGGGCAGTTGCTCGACAACTCGCTGATTGCCGCGGGTCTGCTCGAAGACGCCCGCGATACCGTGCGCCGGATGAACGAGTTGATGGAAAAGGCGATGGGTTAGGCTTTTTTCGACGGTGGTTTAAGACCCTGCTGCTGCTTGCGGTCGATGTTTGATTGTTTCGTCTTGGCAGCAGCATTGGTTTTGGACTGCTTCTGCGATTGGTTCTTCTGTTTTGATTTCGGTGATTTGTCGCCCATGGGATTGTAGTGTTAGAGTTGAGGTTGGCTGCTGAGAAGTGTCGATCTGATTACTCAGTTCTGTGATTTGATTGCTGAGATCAATGGATCGAGTGGGATGGTAACGATCGTTGTGCTCGTGTCGCTTAGTCCGTAGGGCAAGATCAGGTTCTGGCCGTGGACAAGCGCTCCACAGGTATAGACGACGTTTGGGACATAGCCATTCCGGTCGGGTTCATCAGGCTCGATCAGTGGGGTGGACAGGTGGCCGAGGACGATCGACGGATCATCGAGATCGAGAAGCATCGCCCCGATGCAGTAGCGGCGCATGGCACCGACACCGTGGGTGAGCAGCAGCCAGCCGTGGGGGGTTTCGATCGGAGATCCGCAGTTGCCGATCTTTACGGCTTCCCAGGCTTCCGACGGGCGTCGGAGTAGCTGTGAGTCGTCCCAACTATGGACGTCGTCGGAGAACATGAGATAGAGGTTCTCGTCATCCTGTCGTGAGATCATGGCATACTTGTCGTTGATCCTCCGTGGGAAGAGCGCCATGCCCTTGTTGCGGACGGAGGGTCCGTTCAAAGTGAGGGCGCGGAAGCTGAGGAAGTCCGATGTTTCCAGTAGCTGGGGGAGGATGGCGTGACCGCTGTAGGCGGTGTAGGTGGCGTAGTAAGTGACGGTGCCGTCTGTGTCGGTAAAGGCGACAAAGCGGGCGTCCTCGATTCCATTGCTTTCCGAAGGGGAGTTCGGGAAGATGATCCTTTGCGAAAGACTGATCGAAGGATCGAAATTGACCTCGTAGTTGACGTGAGCGAGCCAGTTGATGCACTCGATGGTGCGGCGGGATTCGTGTGCTTCGGTGCGGGTGGAGCCGAGCGAGGTATGCAGGGCGGCGTCCAGCTCGCTGCGGGTGAACCTGTCTCCAAGCGATTCCTTGAGAAGCTTTGACCACGGGTTGTCGAACTCCATGTCGCGAAGTTTCCGGAAGAAGCTGGTGCGCTTGAAGCTCGGATCCGGGTGGAGGTTCGGTGCGCTGGTTTGCCGGGGTCTTTCGTCGATGCTGACGCTGCCGTCGGCCGAGATGACGCCGGTGCGGAAGGCGATCGATGAAATGTGGCCTTCGCCGGTCGCCCGCAGGCTCATGATGTAGCGAAGTGCGCCGGACTCGACGCCTGATTGGTCCGGATGGGCGACGATGGAAGGGTTGAACAGTGCGGCGGATTCCAGTGCATACTCTCCTGAGAAGAGCGCGCCAACATAGAGCCGTTGTTGCTCGGTGAGGGATGTTCCGTGAGGAACGTGCTGGCGAACATGTTCATAGTGCGACCTCCAGGCACATTCGAGGCAGGGGTGGCGCTCATCGAAATGTTCGTGGAGCTCTGCGAGACGGATGGCGATCTCTTCGTCTGTTAGGCGAAGCGCACGTTCGATGATCCGGAGCACCGATTGGCGGTCGCCCGGGATGAAGGAACGAACGATGACACGCGAGCTGTCCGGGACGAGTTTAATGCCGGTGCTTACGTGGGCTGGTGGTTGCATGAATGGGTGCTGGGTGGGTTTTGTGCTTCGACTCGTGCCGAGCGGCGGGTGATTTCCGAACGGGAGAGATGGAAGGCGAGGGTGGATTCCGCTCCCTGGTTCTGATTGAGATGATCGCGCAGCAGGGCATCGCGGCAGCCACCGGTGGATGGATCGTAGAGCGGAATGCCGAGGTCGTTGCGACCAAGGAACCAGTCGAAACAGCGTCGGGCATCGCTTGCCCAGATCTCATCGCCGGTGTGGTCAAAGGCGGCCATGCAAGCGGAGACGGAAGCATGGGCTTCGACAGGTTGCTGGTCGAAGCGGGCCTTGATTCCACCCTGCGGCCAGAATCCATGGCAGCCGATCGGTGAGAACTGACCTCCTTTGGCCGTCTGATTGTCGATCAGCCAACGCAGCGATTTCAAACCGATCTCGGTGGCCTCCAGGTTGCCCGAGACGATGAGCGCGTGGGAGAGTTTGGCATTATCGTAAGTGGCGATGCGTTCGAACCAGAGCCACTCGGGTGATGAGTTGGCGTGGAAAAGATTGACGAGGCGGGCGACGAGGATCTCGCGGGTCTTGGCCACGGTCCGGTCGCCGGAGAAGGAGCGCAAATACTCGTCGATGGCGACGAGTGTGAATGCCCAGGCACGTGGTGAGCTGAAGTGCCTGACCGGGCCGAGACCGCGTTGGAAGAGCAGTGCGCAGAGGTTTCGGAAGCCGTCGTTTTCAGATCGGCCAAGAGCGGTGCCGGCCGCCCACAGCGCGCGGGCGTGACTGTCTTCCGAGCCCTTGCTTTCGAGCCACTGGCGCTCGTGGTTCATGAAATTCCGGAAGCGTCGGGTGTTCGCATCGAAGGCATACCAAAGGAAGGCAAGGTACGAGCAGGCAAGGCGGTCGAGCGTGGGGTCGGGGCCGTGTTCCTCCTGATGGAGAACCGTGTAGATGAAGGCGCGGGCGTTGTCGTCGGTGCAGTAGGCTTCGTGGTAGTTCGGCACGCTGTAGATCGCGTGCTGGAAGATGCCGGTGTGGTCGCTCATGCGCTGGAG
>NZ_JBATWY010000120.1:0-3267 GCF_049672945.1 Haloferula sp.
GGAAAACGCGAACAAGCCGAATCAGGCGACCCCTTATAAGCGGCCTTGTTGCGTTCCGGTTTTGGTGCTTCCATCCATCAACGAGAATCGGTGCCGCCGCCATGAGGGTCGGGATCGCCTGTTCTCAGACGTTCGCCCAGAAAATTGCGCCACTCACTATGACCATTGCAGTCGAGACAGTTCCCGTGATGCCGACGCGACCGTGTAGCTTTTGTCTTTGCTTACAGGGTGGCAGTGTGTTTGCCGACTTCGACACAGATGATTCCGAGATTATCTCGCTCCGCAGGATTTCTTTTGATGGCTTCGGGTGCTGTAGCGTTGAGGGGAAGACCACGAAGATGAGTCCAGATGATTCGAGACTATTGCTTTCTGCTATTGCTGGCGGACAGCTTGAGACCCTACCAGTAGATGATGCATTACGGAGATACTTTCGAGCGAACTCTGCTGTGATTTGGGATGACGCTCTCGCTGAGCATGAGTTACTCTGACTACACAATGACTGAACCACACGAACCAACAAGGGCGAACAAGGCGCGGCTGGACAACCGCTGGGGCTGCTGTGTCGGCCATGCTTTCCGTGGCTTTAACCCTTCATCCCGTTTCAACGCTCACCCTCGCCCCAGCGGTGCCAGCGCTTGATCGTTAGCGCAAGAATATGAAGATCATCGCCGGACTCCTGCTCATCGGTTCTATCTCGGCACTCGCTGACGACCCGTCGCTGAAGCCTCAGCTAGACCCGGCAGGGAAGACGAAGTATGCCGAGCGTTACCGGATCATCGTCGATCTCGATGGCGACGGAGTGGATGATATGTTGTTGTCGGGCAGCCCAGACGAATTCGGAACGATGGGTGGGCCTTGGGCCGTTCACCTCAATCGAGACGGAGACTACAAGCGGATCGGCGAAGTTTGGGCGCATCCCCTAGCGATTGCCTTCGAGCCTGACCAAGCCAGAATCCACACCGATCCCAAGATCCATCGATTCACGAGGGTTTGGGTCTACCTCAAGGCCAGCGGTAGCGCAGGCTCTTTCGGATATTTCCGTGTAGGGAGGGATTCCGTGGATGAGATGGCTTCGATCGAGATTTACCCCGGTGATGGCGGCACCGACATCGGAAGGGGCCTCTATGAAGCAGCATTCAAGAAGTCCCCTATTCCGTTCAAGATTCAGGGGAGCACTACCACTGACGGCGGAACCGTCACATGGAACGAATCCAAGCGCTAACAAGGCGTCGCTGGTTCTTAATCAAGGGAAAAATGCGTAGGTCCTCCGGCCCCGCCGGAAATCCTTGGTTTTTCCCTGCGGGGTTGGCTTTCGAGTCACCTTGGGTGGAGTCGACTGCGACAGCGCTGGGGGCTGGTCCGCTACGGGGGATGCCGTAGTTCTCCCTCCGGCTGCGTCGCGGCGGCTGGTCGGCGGGCGGCGGATGACGATCCGTCGGGTGTTGTTTTACGACCTCGGCCGGGTCTGGCGAAGTTTGCGGCAGGGTCGTCTCTCACTCCCAAGCAGGTTCCTGGAACTGGCACGTGCAGCCGGAGGGCGCGCGCCCCGGCGCAAACAACACAGCCCCCCTATCAGGAAACAGGGGGTGGGTTGTTTGCAGAGGGGATGGGTGCCCGGAGGCGGTCCGGGGGCTCGACCCGATGGCTCGGGGAGCAGTTGGCCGGTCGCCTTGTCGCTGGTGTCGTTCAATGTCATCGTGGAGGATGCCAAGAGATTGGTTTCAAAAAGCGTGGCGCGGGGATCATTCACACAATCGGATGCCTTGCGGCCTTCAGACGACTTGCCGGATCTCTCCGCGCCTTCCTCGTGGCGCCCGCGGCTCGCGGACGGGCCGGAGGGGAAGTTCATCCCTTCCGCCTTCGCGCGCGGGGCCTGCGCCGTCGTCGCCGCTTCCCTACGGATGGCGGCTCGGGTTTATGGAGGAAAGTCTCGGGGTCGAAGCGGGTGTTCTTTCGCCACATGCTCCAGAGGGTTTTGAGGATCTTGCGCTGGGTGTTGAGGCGGCCGTGGCGGGCGGTGCCGGTGCGGGCTTTGCTTTCGAGGTAGAAGGTGCGCACGGAGTCCTCGGACTGTCCGGGGCGGATGGCGGTACGCCAGGCATGGTAGGAGATGGTTTTGAGCTCGCGTCTGCCGGTGCGGTCGATGCGCTCGTAGCCGAGGGGCTTGCCGTCGCTGGACTTGCTGGTGATGCCCAGGGCGCAGAAGCGGTAAAGCTGGCTGGCCTTGGTAAAGCGGTGGGGATTTTCGATGATGGCGCTGAAGAGGTGGGCGCCGACTTCGCCGATGCCGGGGACTTCCATGAAGCGTTCAATTTCGGGATAGGCGCGGCCGAGGCGGACGACTTCGGCGAGTTGCTCGGACCAGGCGGCGTGGGCGGTGTCGAAGAGCTTGTAGAGCAGCAGCAGGCCGTGGCGGCGGTCGGCTGGCATGAGTTCGATCCAGCGCTCGCGCTTCTCCCGGTGGAAGAGCTCGCGGCCGTCGAGGCTGAGGATGCCCGCTCCGCGGTAGCGGGTCTTGATGTGGGCCTTGAGCTCGCGTTGCTCGTCGCGGAACTTGATGAGCTCGTAGGCAGCGCAGCGGAAGGCCAGGCGGCCGTCGTCCTCACCGGTCCAGACCTCGTGGAGGGCGTTGAGGCGGAGCAGTTCGCAGAGCATCCGGACGTCCACTTCGTCGGATTTCTTCGAGGACTGGCTGACGAGGCGGTTGTAGCGCGGGTCGCAGATGACGAGCCTGGCGAGGTGCGGGCGGAGGATGTCGGCGGCCCAGCGGCTGAGCGGAGCGGCCTCGATGGTGAGGGTGACCTCGCGGGCGGGGATGGCGCGGGTGAACTCGATGAGATTTTCCTCGTTGGTGATGAAGCGCTGCTGTCCGAGCATCTCTCCGCGGCTGGACATCCAGCCGATGACGGAGTGGCGCGAATGCAGATCAATGGCGGCGTAATTCTTTCGTCTCATGGTCTTGTGGTTTGGGGTTCAACCTGACACTATACCCTCAACAACCCGAATTAACGACGGCTCACCCAACCGCCTGACCCGCTCCAAGTCGAATTTTACAGATGATTACAACCCTCAATCTCGAGTCAACGCGCGACTGCCATCAGGCGGTTGGTGTGCTATGACGTTGGGCTGAAAATTGAGCAGGGCTATGGATCATTCACCGATTTCGCTTCTCCTCGGGGTAGAACCCAAATTCTCGACGGACGCGGGCGGGACGCAACACATTCGCTACTCATACAAGGGATCGATTCTCATGTATGAGATCCTGAT
>NZ_JBATWY010000121.1:0-47452 GCF_049672945.1 Haloferula sp.
TCGAAGCCCTGCTCAAGCTCCGCCAGATCTGCTGCGAACCGAAACTCCTCAAATTCGAAAACGAATCCAAGATCGAAGCCGACGCCGCCGGCTCCGCCAAACTCGACTACCTCGCCGACCTGTTAGACACCCTCGTCGAAGAAGGTCGCCGCATCCTGCTCTTCAGTCAGTTCACCAGCATGCTCGACCTCATCGCCGCGCACCTCCAGCAGCGAAAGATCCGCTACCTCATGCTCACCGGCGCATCGAAGAACCGCGGCGAACTCGTCGAAAAATTCCAACAAGGCGAGATCCCCCTTTTCCTCATTTCCCTCAAAGCCGGCGGCACCGGTCTCAATCTAACAGCCGCCGACACCGTCATCCACTACGACCCCTGGTGGAACCCTGCCGCCGAAGCCCAGGCCACCGACCGCGCCTACCGCATCGGCCAGAAGAACCCGGTCTTCGTCCACAAGCTGATCTGCCAAGGCACCGTCGAAGAGCGCATCCACCAGCTCCAACAGAAGAAGTCAGAGCTCGCCGACGCCCTCCTCTCCGACGCCGCCAAAGCCGCCGCCCCCGACCACCAAACCCTCGCCGCCCTCCTTGCCCCGCTGGGTTAACGGAGTAAGGGCATTTCTGCCCTTACTTATCGTCCAACCCACTCCAAATTAACCAATTGAGCCGATTAAACTCCTTAATCGGCTCATATTCCTATCGATATTGAGCCGAATAGAGCCTATATTCGGCTCATGAGCTACAATTGGCAGCAATCGGACTGGCCAAACTTCCGTTTCGACCTCGGTGGGATGGAGGAGCAATTGCTCTCTTTTTCTTATCATGCCGGGCAGGTCGGAGGACTCCTCGAAGGGCTCCCGGACGATCTCGGGACCGAGGCGGTGCTCGACCTGATGATCACCGAAGCCGTCCGGACCTCCGCCATCGAGGGAGAAAACCTCCGCCGGAGCGATGTGATGTCCTCGATCCGCAATCGTCTCGGCCTCAACCCCGTGCCCGAACCCGTCGACAGCCGCCTGGCCGATGGCGCAGGCGAGTTGATGGTCGCCGTCCGTAACAGCTTCCGGGAACCACTCAACGAAGCAACGCTCTTTTCCTGGCACGAGATGCTCCTCGCCAAGACTCCCGGACTCCGCGTCGGCTCATGGCGAAAAGGCGGCGATCCCATGCAGGTCGTCTCCGGGCGTATTGATCGGCCGACCGTCCACTTCGAGGCTCCTCCATCCTCTCAGGTTTCCAGCGAAATGGCGCACTTCATCCAGTGGTTCAACGAGACCGCCAGAGGTGGACCAAAAGCGATCCCGCACGCTCCTGTTAGATCGGCGCTCGCCCATCTCTACTTCGAAAGCATCCACCCTTTTGAAGATGGCAATGGCCGCATCGGTCGCGCCCTATCTGAAAAAGCTCTGTCCCAAGGCCTGGATCGTCCGGTGGTCCTCAGTCTATCAGCGACCATCGATGCCGAACGCAATGCCTACTACGATGCTTTGAAAGCCGCACAGCGAGACAATGAAGTGACCGAGTGGCTTCGCTGGTTCGTCGGCGTGGTCGTGAAAGCCCAACAAGGTGCCGAAGCTCAAGTGCGTTTCGTCCTCCGGAAATCGACATTCTTCCAACGCTTCGAGCGCGAACTAAACGAGCGGCAACTTAAAGTCGTCCGCCGCATGTTCGATGCCGGGCCCGATGGATTCACCGGTGGCATGAACGCCCGCAAATACATCGCCCTCACCGGCACCTCAAAAGCCACTGCCACCCGCGACCTCCAGCAACTCGCCAGCGTCGGCGCACTCGTCCCCATCGGCAGTGGTCGCAGCACTCGCTATGAGCTAGGTGGACTTTGATCTGAAACATCTTGTCCACGGCGAGCCAATCACCACCTCACACGCTGCTTCTATCAGAATCGAAGACCTCGTCTTTGACATTGGGAAAACTCACGACCCTACCGGCTATTGACGCTCGGCGACGGTAGCCTCGTCCAAGCATGAAAGTCCGGTCTCTATCCTGTCCTTCCTTTACTTTGACAAGGCGCTTTCCGAGGGTCACGCCCTCAACCCGACGATCATGTCCTTTGCCTTACCCGCCCCCATCATCCGCTGGCTGGAAGACCGTGGATGGCATGGCGAGTTCGAGCGCAAGGACATTTCCCGGGGTCTTGGCTATGCCTACTCTCCTCCCATCTCGAAGCTGAAGCATTCCATCGATGTCGAAGGGGACCTGCTCATCGAGGCGGATGTGCAAGGAACCCGCCGCGCACCCTACCACGTCGAGCTCGAGATCTATGAGCTGGATGGCGAGTTGTTCTGTCATTCCGACTGCTCATGCCCTGTCGGAAGCCAGTGCAAGCACGGCGCGGCAGTGCTCGAATACCTTTCCCGCAAGCCCCCCGCAGCCGCACCTGCGGCAACTTCCTCCGCCAAGCTTCCCGGCGAGGTCTCCCATTGGTTGAAGCTGCTCCAGCTGGAGAATCAGACGAGAAAGAAGCCGGGCACGACTCAAAACTTTCTGGCCTACTGCATCGAGCCGGCCTCGGGTTATTCGTCGGACAGCAGCCCGGTCCTCGAGCTGCGCAAGGCGAGCGAGAAGCCGCGCTCCGGTCTCAAAGTGACCGACACTCGTGCCCGGGCGAGTGTCGCCACGCCCGCCGCGTATTTTGCACCGGAGGACCTTCCCATGGTCGCAATCTATCAGGCCCTCGCCCATACTTCCTACGACACGCCTCAGCTGATAGGTGCCGAATGGAGCTCGGTGCTGGATGACGCCATGCAGGCAGGCAGGCTTTTCTACCGCACAGGGGGGAAAACCTACGTCCGGCTCGCTCCCGGACCCGCCCGCAAGGTGAAGGCCGCCTGGCGCGAAATGCCAGACGGTAGCGCCCAGCCGGTTCTCGCATTTGACGACGAGGCAGACCGTCTCGTCTTCCTGCCGGTCAATCCACCACGCTACGTCGATCCGGACAGCGGTCTCCTTGGAACTCTTGAGAGTGAGCTTCCCTCCGCCGCACTCCAGCGCTGGAAGGATGGCCCCACCATCGCCGCCAACTCGCTCGACCTTCTCGAGAGCGCATTCCTGCCACTCAGCGCCATCGGCATGCCAGCCCCGAAATCGAGGCCTACCGAAACGCTGCCGCCAATCAAGCCCGCACCCCATCTCCACATCACCGAGGCCCCGATCGGACCAACATATCTCCGCCACAAAACCATCCTCGGCGAACTCCGCTTCTCCTACCATCACTCGCCGCCGCTCGACCCTCTGAGCAATCAGCAATCTCCCGAAACCGCCTGGATCAAAGATGAAAAACGTTACCTGACGACCCGCAATCTCAAGCAGGAACGCGCACTTGAGAAAAAACTCGAGGCCATCGGCATGGTTCCACTCCACCGGGTATTCCGCCCTCACGAGTTCCACTCATCGGAAGCCCACCGCATCGTCTTCGAGGACCCCTTCCCCGATGTAATGTCCGCCTGGCTGTTCTTTATCGAAGAGCATGCCGAGAAACTCCGCGCCGAGGGCTGGACGATTTCCGTCGATCCCTCCAGCGGTCTCATCGTCCACGACGCCAGCGACTTCATCCCCGCCATCGAGGCGGAAACCGACCACGGCATCGACTGGTTCCGCTTCGATCTAACAGGCGAGATCGACGGAAAGCGCGTCTCGCTCATCCCCTTCATCGCCTCCGCCATTCGGCAAGGCCTGCCCGACCCCGACGACCCGGAGCTCCCGAAATTCCTGCTCTTCGCCGCCGAGAATCCCGAAGACGGCTTCATCCGCTTCCCGACCCGGCGCTTCCTCGAAATCTGCCAGCACGTCGCCCACCTCTTTCAGGGAAATCCGGACGGCCCACCGAAGCTCGACCGTCTCGCCGCCGCCGACATCGCGCACACACTGGAGATCGACGGCTCGGAAACCGTCCGCCAGCTCGCAGCCTTCGGTCGCAAGCTCACCGACATCCGCGGCCTGCCCGCCACCAAGCCACCCGCCGCACTCAAGGCCGAGCTGCGCCCCTACCAGCTCGACGGCTTCCGCTGGCTGAGTTTCCTCGCCGAGCACCAGCTCAACGGCATCCTCGCCGACGACATGGGCCTTGGAAAGACCGTTCAGACGCTCGCTTACCTCGTCGCCCGCCGCGCGGCGCGGAAGAAAGACCGCAAGCCCTCGCTGGTCATCGCGCCCAAGAGCGTCATCACCAACTGGGAAGCGGAATCCGCCCGCTTCACTCCACGGCTGAAAACACTGCTGCTCCAGGGACCGGACCGCAATGCCCTCTTTTCCTCAATGGCTACGGCAGATCTCGTACTGACTTCCTATCCACTGCTTGTCCGTGATCATGAGATTCTTGCCAAGCAGCAATGGGACACCGTGATCCTCGACGAAGCCCAGGCGATCAAGAATCCACGGACCGCCGCCGCCCGCCACGTCTGCACCCTGCGATCCGACCACCGTTTCTGCCTTTCCGGCACCCCCTTGGAAAACCACCTCGGCGAGCTCTGGAGCCTGATGCGCTTTCTGATGCCCGGCTTTCTTGGCGATTCCGATACCTTCCGTGAGACCTACCGTCGCCCGATCGAGCGCGATCGTTCATCACAGGCCCAACTCGCCCTCAACCGCCGCATGGCACCGCTCATCCTCCGCCGCACGAAGGACCAGGTCGCCACCGACTTACCTGAAAAAACCGAGATCATCCACCACCTCGATCTCTCGCCACGTGAGACCGACCTCTACGAGTCCGTCCGCGCCCTCATGGACAAGCGGGTTCGCGACGCCATCTCCGAGCGCGGTCTCGGCAAATCGCATATCATCGTTCTCGATGCCCTTCTCAAGCTTCGCCAAGTCTGCTGCCACCCTTCCTTGCTCAAGATTCCCGAAGCCAGGAAACCCAAGGACACCACCAAGTTCTCCTTCGTCACCGAAGACCTGCTTCCGCCGCTGATTGAGGATGGCCGACGCATTTTGATCTTCTCCCAATTCACCTCGGTGCTCGCCCTGATCCGCAGCAAGTTGGAAGAGACCGGGATTCCCCATCTGGAACTCACTGGAAAGACGAAGAACCGCGCCGCGCTCGTGAATCGCTTCCAAGAGGGCAAGACACCGGTCTTCCTCATTTCACTGAAAGCAGGCGGCACCGGTCTCAATCTAACAGCCGCTGACACCGTCATCCACTACGACCCCTGGTGGAATCCCGCTGCCGAAAACCAAGCCACCGATCGCGCCCACCGCATCGGCCAGACCAAGCCGGTCTTCGTCCACAAGCTCATCTGCCGCGGCACCATCGAGGATCGCATCCTCGAACTCCAGGCCCACAAGTCACGCATCGTCAAATCGCTACTCAGCGAGGAAACCACCTCGCTGCGCATGGACTCGGAAACCCTCTCCGCCCTGCTGGCACCGCTGGGTTGACGGCACTTGCGGAGCAACGACATTCCTGTCGCTGGGCAAGACCCGCCCCGACCTTGCCTTGGCACAAGGATAAAGACTGCCTAGCTTGCCCGAGTGGACACGACAACCATCGGAGTGATACTTGCCGCAGGGCTGATCGGCATGACTTTGGCCTACTTCGCCGGACGGGCGGCAGGCCCTGCGAGTCCCGTTCCAGAGAAGAAGCCCGATGAGGCGCCGAACTCATTGGAAGACCTAAAAGAAATCACCGATGACCTCGAAGAGGACACCACTGAAGACTCTTCAGATATAACGAGCATCGTCGATGGTCTCAGCGACGCTCTCGACAAACTTCCCGGGCCCTCGTTCATCCGTGAATCCGATCCATTCCAATCCGCACTTCAGAAAATCGCCGAACTCAAACTCGAATCGAACACCCTCCTCGCCTGGTGTGCCCACGCCGACGAAGACAAGGCAATCCTTGCCATCGCGCATGCAGCCGTTCGCGACGACATCGACTCCGAACCCTTCCGTCAGACCCTACTGGCTCGACTGCGCAAGGACCCGACACCTCGCGACGCCCATTTCATTCTGGAAGCACTCGGCGAATTGGACGGCACCATGATTGGAGAAACCTTCGTCCTGCTCGATAGCGATTGGGAAAAAGAACCCTATCTCACGATCCTCGCCGACTTCCTCAGAAAGCGGACGGAGAAAGGAGAGACTTTGAGTTTCGGCAACCATCTCAAAGGGCTCGATTCCTGGGAAGTGACCCAGATCCAGGACATCGTCAAGCGACTGCCCCCTGAGCTCCGCGATTCCCTCAAAGCTGCGATTTCTCCCACCGAAGCAAGCGCAGTCGATTGGCCGGAAACGAGCAAGTTCCTCGAAGAATTCGGCACGCTTCTCAAACCAAAAAAAGACCTCCTCCCCGATGGCTCGCCCCTCATCGCGGATGACACGCTACTCTCTAACAGGGACTCACTACTCCAGCGCCTCGACCGCGAGAAAAACCCTCGCTCCGTTCTTCTCTGCGGCGTGAAGGGTTCTGGAAAGAGCGCCCTCTGCCATGCCCTCGCCGCCGATCTGGTCTCTCGCGGATACCATGTTTTCGTCGCCTCAGCCGCCGAAGTCCAAGCCGGTCAAAGCTACATCGGCCAAGTCGAAGAACGGGTGCGGAAGCTCATCGCCGCCCTCCGCGATCACCGTGTCGTGTGGCTTGCTCCGGATTTCCAGGACTTCGTCCTCGCCGGGCGTCACCGCTTTTCCTCGACCTCGATTCTCGATATGCTGCTGCCCCCGCTGCGTGCCGGAGAGATCCGACTGGTCGGAGAAATTCGCGACCGAGCGCTGGAGAAAGTCTCCGCCGAAGCCCCCGCCATCGACGCCGCACTCGATATCATCCGCCTTCCGGAAAGCAGCAAGCACCGGACCATGGAAATGGCCAAAGAGTGGCTCGATCGCCATCCCGGGCGCTCTAACATACGCCCCGAATGCAATTCGGATGCCCTCCGGGAAGCTGCCGCACTCATCGATTCCCACTCCCCCGGTGAGCATCGTCCGGGCAATCTCATCGAGTTCCTCAAGCGCGCCTTCGAACGCCGCATCGAACTCGACGGTCCCTCCGGAAACGGCATCGCCAAACTCACTACCTCTCATTTCCGCGAAACCATCGCCGCTATTTCCGGCCTGCCCGTCGCCATGCTCGACGACCGGATCCCGCTCGACCTTGGCGCTCTTCGCATCCGCTTCGAAACCAGTGTCCTTTCCCAACCGGAAGCCACCGACGCCCTCGTCCGCCGGGTGGCCATGATCAAGGCCGGCCTCACTGATCCCTCGCGCCCACCCGGCGTATTCCTCTTCGCCGGCCCCACCGGCACCGGCAAGACCGAGCTGGCGAAAGCCCTCGCCACATTCCTCTTCTCCTCAGCGGAACGGATGATCCGCTTCGACATGTCGGAACTCCAAGGTCCGGGTGCCGTCTCGCGGCTCAATGGAGGCCGCGAAGTCGCCGACTCGCTCACCTCCCAGATCCGGCGCCAGCCCTTTTCCGTAATTCTGTTAGATGAATTCGAAAAAGCCGATCGCACCGTCTGGGATCTTTTCCTCCAAGTCTTCGATGACGGACGCCTAACAGACACCGATGGAAATCTCGCCGACTTCAGGCAGGCGATCCTCATTCTCACTTCGAACCTCGGGGCCAAGGCCGCTCAAGGAGTCCCGCTTGGCTTCAACACTCAGACCGGAGCCTACCGCGACGAGGAAATCCGAAAGGCCATCGAGACCACCTTCCGCCCTGAGTTCGTCAACCGCATCGACCAGATCGTCACCTTCCGCCCGCTCGATCGGGAAACCATGCGCGGCATTCTCGGCACGCAGCTCGAACGTCTCACCACCCGTCGCGGCTTCCGCGACCGGCCTTGGCAGCTTGAATTCGATCCCTCCGCGCTCGATTTCCTGCTGACGAAAGGATTCGCCCCCGAGCTCGGTGCCCGGCCGTTGCTCCGAGCCATCGAGCGACACCTGCTCGGCCCGCTGGCTGAAGCCGTCGTCCGCGGCGAGATCCGGCCCGACGAACAACTGCTCTTCCTCTACGCTCGGGACGGCAAGCTTCAGTGGGATTCCTCGCTCGACGAGAATGCGGACGGTCCCGCCCTGCGCTCCACTGACGAAGAGCTGCCTAGCCATTCCGATCAAGCACTCATTCTCGGTCCGGCGGGAGAGATTGGTGAAATCGAGTTTCTTGAGCGACGCCACCATGACCTTTGCGAACTCTTCGATCTCGAAGCTTATCTGGAGACGAAGAACGACTTGCTGAAGAGCATGTCCGACCAGGATTTCTGGCATGACCCATCACGGATTCAGAAGCTATCCCTCGCCGAGTATCTCGACCGCGTCGAGAACGCCCTCCGCATCACCGGCGAACAAATTGAACGTCTCCTTTCCGGTGGTTGGAGCCACCTCAGCACCGACTCCAAACGCCAACGGGTATCCAAACTCGCTCAACGCCTCTACCTACTAGAGAAATCGTATTCCGAGCTTACCCGGAAACCGGAAGCCCGCTTCGATGCGCTGCTCGCCATCCGCAGCGATGACACCGATGCCAAAGGACGTGCATTTCTTCAATTCATCACGGGGATGTATCAAGGGTGGGCGGACAAGCGGGCAATGACACTCGAACCAAGAGAACTCGAAGGCTTCGCTTGCGCCTGGTCCGTCTCCGGACTCGGTGCGGCTGAGATTCTTCGCCATGAAACAGGCCGCCATCAATTCGTCGAGGGCCGGCTCGGAGAGGTGGCACAAGTCGAAGTCCACGTCGCCTCCGGCATTAGTCCCAGCCCCGAAGATTTCATGCAATCCGCTGATCCACTGCCGGTCGTGCGCCGCTATCAGCAACTCCCCACACCCCTCGTCATCGACAAGGTTCACTCATGGCGCACCGGCCGGCTCGACCTGATCGAAGCTGGTCACTTCGATTTGATCGGGCGCTGAGAATCCATCACCCTTGGTATCGACCGTCGGGCTTCAGCCGCAGACTCGCGAACGCAAGCCCACAGCTTCTAAGCAAGTCATGCTGCAATAACTCTAGCTCACCGACACCCCGAATGAGTCCTTCCATCCGGACCTTCCTCCCAACCGTCCGCGTCAAGGTCGATCCATTGGTTGCAATAAACGCAGGTGTTCCAGTGACAGAGGATCGGAACGGGTGGCCATTTGGCGGTGTGCGTTTCACTAAGCGTCCCGGGCGGGGCCACCATGTAGCGGGTCTTCGCCATTTGGTGCATGCCCCAGCCGCGCAGGTAGCTGCGCAGTTTCTCCGTATCCTCCTCATCTCCATTCCACGGCAGGGCCCGTACTTCGTGATCGAAAAAGTCATACGCGCCATCGCGATGCTGAAGCGGGGTAGCATCGAGCAAGACCGCACCAATATTCCCATCCGCACAGCAGCGGACCAGCTGCCGGATCACTTCTCTGCCGTGACCAACACCCCGGAAGTCCGGAAACAGCGCGATGTAATCGATCACCAGCATGCCAGGCCGAGTTTCCAGAAGCCGGGGAAGCGGTTCGCGAAAATCCTCCTGTGAGGGATTCAAAAGCTCTTCGTAAATCGCGCAGGTCTCACCTTCCATATCCCACAGCGCAAAGAAGGCACCAGAAGACGCGAGGTCGATATCAAGCGCGTAGTAGGCCTCCAGTTGACCCGCCACCTGTCCATCTTGTTTGACCTTTCCATCGATCTTCAACAGGCAGCTTTCCTGCCGGGGATCTGGTTCGTCGCCCTCGTCGAGGCGTTGGATTTTCCATTCAATCTCCACCTCGGCATCCATAGCGCCAAGCTCAGGGAATGAAAATCAGAACCTGTGTCTTGGAAGGATCTCCGAGAAAAATTCAACTCAGGTCCAAGGCTCCTCCTCCACAGAGGTTGGCATTGCCAAAGGCCTCGAGCGGATGACCCATCGCTTCAGCAACCGACATCCACAAGCGGTTGTGGGCAAGGAAGTCACGCTTGTTGTTCTTCTTCGTCTTCGCAAGGTCGAGGCTGCGGCCCATGCGGATTCCAGGAGCGCCGCCGACCATGACAAAGGGAATGTCATCGAGTGAGTGGCTGTTGCCTTTACCCAACTCGTTCAGCCAGATGATCAGCGTGTGATCGAGCATCGAACCATCGGTGCCGGGCTCGGGAGTGTCGGCGAGACGCTGGGCAAGATAGGCGAGTTCGCCCGCGAACCAGCGGTTGATCCGGATCAGCTTTTCACGCGAATCCTTGTTGCCATCGGGTTCATGGGAAAGTCCGTGGTGACCTTCCTGCACATCAAGCCAGTGCATGCGCGCCTGTCCGACCGAGCGCATGAATTGCAAGGTGCCGACGCGGGTCATGTCATTGGCCATGGCGCTGACCAGCAGGTCGATCTGCATGCGGCTGAGCTGGGGCGTGTTGTCGTTCACCAACTCCACGCTGGGATCGATCTCGGGAACCGCGTGAACGACTTCCTTCTGCCCCGCCTGAGAAAGCTCGATCTCCATTTCGCGGACGAGCGTCAAATGCTCGTCGAGCATCACACGGTCCTCGGCACTGAGCTTGCGGGCAACGCGACTGATGTCCTCTTTCACTCCATCGACGATCCCCAGCAAGGTCGCCTTGTCCTTCGTGTCGCCGTAGAGCTTGGCGAGCATTTGCTCGGGATCCGAAATGGGAGCCAGCGGTTTGTTTGCGCCGGCATAGCTCATCCGCGTCCATGGATCGGCCCGGTCGGGGACCGCCACACCGAATTCGAGCGAACCAAAACGTGTGCGCGTCGCGTCGTTGCCCTGCAGCCGATTCCGCAATTCCTGATCGATCGAAATGCCACCTGCCCAGCCCGCGGGCGTGTTTCCTCCACCTTGAATATTGCCGGGGAGAAGTTCGGTGCCCGTCAGCAAACAGCTCATGCCGCGCATGTGGCCGTCGCCGTCGCCGCGGATCTTGTTGGCGATCCCGCGAACCGCCAGCGTGCGGTCGCGGAAGGCTTCGAGCGGTTCGAGGATCCGCTTGAAGACCAGCGAGTCGCCGGAAACATCGGGCCAGAACTCGTCGGGAATCGTGCCATTCGGCGAAAACATCACGATCAAACGCTGCTTCCTTGCGCTGGAGGTTTCCGCCCCAAGCAGGCTCGGCAGGCCACCGAGAAACGGAGCCATGGCTGCCGATACTCCGAGATCCCGAAGAAACGTGCGCCGATCGTAGTGTTTCATGAGGGTAATACGTGGATGAATTCGCGGACTTTCTCCTATCAGGCTTAACGATTCGCCGATTCGCCGCTCGGATCTGCCGGACTGCCTTCCAGAGCGGCAACTTCAGCAATGGCAATCAGTAGCTCACGGATCTTGAAGTCGGAAGCCTTGAAGCGCTCATGGAGCAAATCCTGAGTCTCAAAGCCATAGCTTGCCATCCCCTGCTTGATCATGTGGTGGAACATCTGCCGGACGAAGGCGCGGTGGGCAATGGGACTGCCGGCGGCAAACTCCGCGACATCGCGCGCTCCATCGATGCGAATCGTCTCGCCGTCTTCCGGAGTGAAATCGCTGCTCGCATCGATCGGCCGGTTCTTCTCTTGGTGCCTCCATCGGCCGATCGCATCATAGCGTTCCAAGCTGAAGCCAAGCGGGTTGATGGCGGAGTGACAGGCCATGCAGGTCTTGTCGCGTGTCAGCTCGGTGACCTTTTCACGCATGGTCATCGTCGGGTCAAATTCCGCGTCCTTGAATACCGTCGCTTCCGGCGGCGGTTTGAGCTGCTGGCCAATGATGTTGCGGGTAAGAAAGACACCCCGATGGATCGGTGAAGTGTTGTCGTGGTAAGCAAGGGTCGAAAGCAGATAGGGATGCGTCACCACCCCCGTGCGCTTCTTCGGATCGAAGCTCACTCGTTGAAAGCCGCCGCCCTTCAGTTCCTTCCCGTACACTTTCGCCAAACGGGGGTTGAGCATCAGATAATCGGCGAGCAGCAACTGACGAAAATCGGAACTCTCGCTCCAGACCACCTCATCGAGAAAGAGCTGCAACGAAGTCTTCAAATCCGCCATCAGACGATCATCGAACTCAGGAAAGAGCTTGGCATCCTTCGCCGCATATTCCGCCCGCTCCATTTCCAGCCAATGGTGGAAGAACCCACGCATCTTGGCCCGAGCCCGCGGGTCGCCAAGCATCCGCCGGGCCTGACGCGCAATGGCATCACGCGAACCCAAACGATTTTCGCGAGCAGCCTTCGTCAACTCTTCATCAGGAACCGAATCCCATAAGGTCAACGCCAGCCGCGAGGCGGTCTGCCACGGATCCGGCCCCTGCTTGTCGGAAAGTTCCGGATAGAGAAAGCGAGGCGAGCTCAGGGCCTGAATCACGATCGGTCGAATCGCAAGAACGGGACTGTCGGCTTTGGCAAAAGCTTCATCCAGATAGATCTTCTTCTCCTCGGGCCCAAGAGGACGACGCAGCGCCGCTTCCACAAAACGCTCCGCAAACTTTCGGATTTTTTGATCCCGATCGCCCGCAGCTGACTTGGTGTTCGCCAAGGTATTGAGATGGGAATCGACGAAGTCCGCCGCTTCGACCGCACCGCGATTGACCGCTTCCAACCAGGCTTTGGAAATACCCGTTCCGCGGACATATCCGTAGCTCGCATCGTCGGCAGGAAAGGGCGCGGTCACCACCACGGCCGGCGGTGGATTGGCAGGAAAAAGCCTGTCGGATGGAATCGGCTGCAGCACCCCGTGTGGCGTCTTCCAAAGCACTTCCACGCTCGAGTGCTTGTCCTTTGGCGAGACAACGCACTCCAATCGGATCGGATAGAGTCGACCCCCGATGAGCTCGACCCGGATCTTCTCTTCCCGGATCTCCTTGCCCACGGTCACCCATCCGTCGAGTAGCGCGGGCGTGTCGTTAAACTGGTTGAACCAAATCCGAAATCCATTGGCCGTCCGCACCACGAGCTCATGGCTGCCACTTTCCTCGGCAAGAACGGAACCCCGGAAGGTCACGGTGATGTCCGACTTGCTCGTCATCGGCTCCTTGCCGATCTGCTTGCGAATGTCACAGCTCAAATCTTCGCCCGATCGCTCGAAGTTGTGCCTCTTCACCTGATTGAACTTGTTCTTGCCCGCGCTTTCCAAATGGAGGCCATTCGCACTGAACCTCAAGCCGTGCTCCTGAGGAGGTCGGTTGAAGTGCCCGTGCATGAAGCGTCCGACCACATCGGCCACCGAATTCTTGAATTGAGGGGCCGTCAGCCGCATCAGATCCCGCTTCGGCGGATCGAGCTTCGCGCGAGCCTCGGGAGAATAAAATGCCTGATGGATGTAGGCCGCCACCGCCGCCGCGTCTTCGTCCACACAGAGCTCCTCTGCGTCCTCCGGCATGGTCCGGTGAATCCGACGGGCCAGTGCCGCCACCGATTTGTCACCGTATAGCGGGTCAACGAATTCCTCCTCATTTCCCTGCCCCCGCGCACCATGGCAATCGATGCAGAGTTGCTCAAAAATCTGCTGGCCGCGCTGGAGTTCCGGAGTCGCCAGCCCAAGCCCCTGCGTGCCCGTGAGCACCAGCCCTGCCAGCACCGCTTCCTTCAAAGGAACCAAAATGGATAATCGATGGATCAAAACAGCCAAATAGAGAGGCTTCGGCTGCCGGGCGAATCTTCGCCACAAGCAGCCACTGACGCTACGTCATGAGGCGGCAATCCTTTCGCTGAAAGCACGGGGCCGGACCCCAAGACCCTCCGCCTCATCTTTCTCGGAATGATCGGCGCGGACGACCCTCCTATCAGAAGCGATCCGTCCCCCCACGATCCCGCTGCTTGAAACTCCTTCAATTCTGCGCTACTAAAACCTCCTCGGATGATCCGCAAGGCCACATCGTTCCTTCTTCTGATCCTCCTCGGGCTCTATCTGCCCGCGGCGGCGACGTCGGTGTGCCTCTGTCTCGGCCCTCAAACTCAGGCCCCGGACGCGTGCCCTTGCGTCGCCTCCACCTCTTGCTGTGAGGAAACGGAAACCGGCATGAGTTCCTGCTGCAGCGATCCTGATTGCTGCGTCGTCATTCCCGCAATGCCAGACGGAATGGAGCCGCAGTTGACTCTGGCGCCCTTGCCGGTCGCAGCACCTGCTCCGGTCAGCCTGCATGCCGAACTCCCTCCCGTCCCTTCGAGCGAACTGCGCTCGCCGGTTTCGCACCGTGCGCCTCCACCTCTGCGGAGCGCCCCCATTCGCATCGCCTATGGCGTGTGGAGACTCTGATCCGACGAACGTTTCCGTCGTTTCCTTCTGACCGCGGCCCTTCACCGCGCTCTGCAGCTGCCTCGTTTTGATGCAGCGAACTGTCTCCCTATTTGCCATGTCCACCTCCACTCTCGATTCACTCAGCAGGCATCGCGAAAGCGCTCCGCCACCACGGCGTTCCCGCGCCTGGCTCCTGCCGCTCGGCATCCTGCTCGGCTTCGCCCTGCTCTTCATCATCCTTTTCCGCGACCGCCTGCTGCCAGCCACACCCGTCGCAAGCGCCAGCGTGATTGCCATTCCCGGCGAAACGGAAACCACCTCACCCACACCCGACCGGAACTCGCCCGTCATTTTCCAAGCCACCGGCTGGGTCGAACCGGATCCATGGAGCGTGAAAGCGACCGCTCTGATCGATGGCGTGGTCGAAACCGTCCACGTCCTCGAAGGCCAACTCGTCGAGCAGGGTGAACTCCTTGCCACGCTGATCGCCGACGATTCCAAACTCGCTCTCAACGCCGCCGAACAGGAACTCAGCCGCCGCGAGGCCGCCCGCGACGCTCATTGCGCCGGCATCCTCACGACCATCGAGGAAATGAAAGGCATTCAGGCCCAGGAAAAATCCGCCCTCGCGGTGCGTGACGCCGCCAAGGATCGGCTCGACCGACTCGAGCGCAGCGGAACCCGCGCCGTCTCCGAGCGCGACATCGTCGATGCCCGGCTCGATTACGAACGGGTCAGCGCCCTCGTCCGCGCCGCCGAATCGAAGGTCACCGAAATCGCCGCAAGGCTGAACGAAATGTCCTACGAAACGGTATCCATGGAACACATGATCCAGGCCGGACAGGTCGCCGTCGATCAAGCCGCACTCGCCCTCTCCCGCACCGAAATCCGCGCCCCCATCAGCGGCCGCGTCCTGCGTCTGCTGGCAGCTCCCGGACAAAAGCGCATGCTCGGCATGGACGACCCGGAAAGCTCCACCATCGCGATTCTCTACGATCCCGAGAAACTCCAGGTCCGTGTCGACGTGCCGCTCGCCGACGCCTCACAACTCCAGATCAATCAAGCCGCCCGCATCCGCTGCAGTCTGCTTCCTGACCAAAGCTTCCACGGAAAAGTGACGAGCATCGTCGGCCAAGCCGACATCCAGCGCAACACGCTGCAGGCCAAAGTGCTCATCGAGGACCCCGACGACGCCCTGCGGCCGGAAATGCTCTGCCGCGTCGAATTCCTGCAGGCCCGGAACGGCGGAGATACCGCCACCACACACGGCCTCACACTGTGGATCCCGGAGGCTTCCATCGAAGGAAATCGCGTCTGGGTCATTGATCCGGATTCGAAACGAGTCAGCGCCCGCGAGGTCACCCTCGGTGCCAAGTCCGAAGATCGCCAGCAAGTCCTCTCAGGGCTGCGCCCTGGCGAACGCATCGTCCTCAACCCCTCCGGCCTGAAGAACAACCAACGCGTCGAACCCAAGCAGACATGAAGACACCAATGATCACCTGCCGTGGGCTGACCAAGACCTACCAGAAAGGCAGTACTTCCGTCACCCCTCTGGAGTCCCTCGACCTCGAGGTGCCCGAGGGTCAGTTCCTCGCCCTGATGGGTCCCTCCGGGTCCGGAAAGACCACACTGCTGAATCTCATCTCCGGCATCGACTCACCGACTTCCGGAACACTCGAAGTCGCCGGTAGCGACATCAGCACCCTCACCCGTGGGCAACTGACGAAGTGGCGGGCGCGCAATGTCGGCTACATCTTCCAGCTCTACCACCTCGTTCCGATCCTCACCGCCTACGAGAATGTCGAACTCCCTCTGCTGCTCGACCCCATGAGCCGCAAGGAGCGCCGCGAGAAGGTCGAGGCCGCGCTTGATCTCGTCAGCCTCTCCGACCGCATGGACCATCGGCCCACGGAACTCTCTGGTGGTCAGGAACAAAGGGTCGCCATCGCGCGCGCGCTCGTCGCCGACCCCGACCTGCTCGTCGCCGACGAACCGACCGGCGACCTCGACCGCGAAAGCGCCTCCAAGATCCTCGATCTCCTGAAAGCACTCGCCCACGAGCATGGCAAAACGATCGTCATGGTCACCCACGACCCGCGCGCCGCCGCCGCCGCCGACCGCACCCTTCATCTCGAAAAAGGCCTGCTCATCACCCAGCCCGTAGCATGACCGTCTCGGTCATGCTCCAAAAGAGCCACTTCAACCCAACGACTAGCATTCACCAAAAAGAGACACCCCAGCCTTCATGACCGGAACGGTCATGCCACAATTAAGATGAACGCCATCCTCAATCTCCTTTCCCTCGCCTGGAAGCAGCTCAGCCGACACAGGTTGCGTACGGGACTCACCGTACTTGGGGTGGCCTCCGGCATGTTCCTGTTCACTGCGGTGGAGACCATGCAGCGTTCGCTTTCCATCGCCACCCAGACCACTGCGGCGGATACCACCTTGGTCGTCTACCGCGAGAACCGTTTCTGTCCTTCCACCAGCCGCCTTCCAGAACAATACGCCGACGAGATCAAGGCGATCAAAGGGGTTCGCGAAGTGGTCCCGATCCAGGTCGTCGTCAACAATTGCGGCGCATCCCTCGACGTCATCACCTTCCGTGGCGTACCGGAAGGCAAGCTGACCAGCTACGCACCGGAAATCGAAGTGATCGAAGGCAGCCTCGAAGAGTGGAACCACCGCAGCGATGGGGCCCTGCTCGGCGAGGTCTTTGCCAAACGCCGCGGCCTTTCGCCCGGTGACCGCTTCGTCGCTGCGGGAGTGACCGTCCACGTTTCCGGCGTGATCCGCTCACCCTTTCCGCAGGACAACAATGTCGCCTACGTCGACCTCAACTTCCTCCAGCAAGCCTCCAAGAGCGGGCTCGGCATCGTCACTCAGTTCAATGTCCGCGTCGACACCGCCGACCAACTCGAACCCGTGGCCGATGCCATCGACGAGCGCTTCCACAACGACCAGCAACCGACCAATACCCGACCCGAAAAGGCCTTCTTCGCCGAAACCGCCAACGAGCTGATCGAACTCATCGGCTTCACCCGCTGGCTGGGCATCGGCGCGGTGCTCGCCGTCGGCGGACTCGTCGCCAACGCCGTGCTGCTGATCGTCCGTGGCCGGATCAAGGAGAACGCCGTGCTCCAAACACTCGGCTATCCCGGCAAGGCCATCGCCTGGCTGGTGATGAGCGAAGGCGGCATCCTTGGGCTGTTAGGTGGGGCCGTCGGTGTCCTCGCCGCAGCAAGTTTCCTCGCCTGGCAATCCTTCACCCTCGGTAACGAAGGCCAGACCCTCGCGATCCAGCCGGATGCCTTCGTCGTCCTCACCGGATTGCTTGCCTCTCTTCTGCTGGGCCTGCTCGCATCGCTCTGGCCCGCCTGGCGCGCCATGCGCCAACCCATCGTCGAAAGTCTCAAAGGCTGAATCATGCTTCCCTTTTCCTACGCGATCCGGAACCTGTTCCGCGACAAGGCCCGGCTGCTCCAGACCGTGGGCGGCTCGGCACTCGTCGTGCTGCTGGTGATGGGCGCGCTGGCCCTCAATCAGGGCATGAAGCAGGTCCTTTCCGCATCCGGCTCACCCCGCAACGTCATTCTGTTAGGCGCCGGCTCCGAGGAAAGCGTGCAGCGCAGCGAGGTCGCCGAGCAGACCGCCGGGATCGCCGCCAGCGAGATCCCCGGTGTTTCTGAAACGATGGACACGCGCGCGGTCTCGACCGAGATCCACTACATGGGCCTCGCCCAGTTTCCCGACGGTGGCGACGCCCAAGCGCTCTTCCGCGGCGTCACTCCGACCGCGCTGCTCGCCCACCCGGAAATTCAAATCATCGAGGGCAGCTACCCACGCACCGGCGAAGTCATGGTCGGCCGACTCGCCTCGCGACAAATGAAGCAGGACGCCTCCGCCCTTGCCATCGGCGCCACTCTCCGCCTCGAAGATCAGGACCTGAAAATCTCCGGCATCTTCGCCGCGCCCGGCACCGTGATGGAGTCCGAAGTCTGGATGCCCATCGGTGACCTACGCGTGCTGGCCCAGCGCGACACCGTTTCCTGCGTCGTCCTCCGCCTCGACGACCCCGAAGACTTCGCCGAGGCCGACCTCTTCGCCAAACGCCGCCTCGACCTCGAACTGAGCGCCCTCCGCGAGTCCGACTACTATGCCCGCCTGAGTTCGTTCTTCGCACCGATCCGCGCCATGACCTGGCTGACGGCCGGACTCATCGCCGCCGGTGCCCTCTTTGGCGGACTCAACACGCTCTATGCCGCCTTTGCCTCGCGCATCCGCGAAATGGCCACTCTCCAGGCGATCGGCTTCAACCGCCGCGCGTTGCTCGCCAGCCTGATCCAGGAAAGCACGCTGGCTTCGCTCACCGGAGCGCTGCTCGCCTCGATCGTCGCCCTCTTCCTGCTCGATGGCCGGGTGGTTCCCTTCTCGATCGGCACCTTCGCCATTGAGATCTCGCCCTCCGTTGCCTTGACTGGTATTCTCACCGGCCTCTTCCTCGGGCTCCTCGGTGCCCTTCCTCCCGCCATTCGCTGCCTCAAGCCCGCCCTTCCCGTCGCCCTTCGATCTTCCTGAATCTCAATCAATCCATCATGAAACCAAACATCATCCTCGGTCTCCTCGCCGCCACTCTCGTCTCCTGCAGCGAGGACAAGGCATCCAACACGACCGAAGTCAAAACCACCTCGCCCGAACTGGCGGCCGTCTTCGTCGACACCATCGCCGATGAAGCCAGCCCGATTCACCTTGCCCGCACCACCGTGCAGCCCGGCGACCTCATTGTCCTCAAAGGTCAGGTCATGGGGGCCCTTGAACCTTTTGTCGAAGGCCGCGCCGCCTTCATTCTGGGCGACCGCGAAAAACTGACCCCCTGCAATGAGATGGGCGACGGTGACCAATGCCCCACGCCTTGGGACGCCTGCTGCGACACCAAGGAAGATTTCCGCGTCGGTACCGCCACCATCCAAGTCGTCGGCGATGACAAACGCGTCCTGAAGGAAGGCCTCGAAGGCGTCGGGGGCCTCGAAAAGCTCAGCAAAATCCTCGTCAAAGGCCGCGTCGCCGAACAGTCCGGCCCCGGCAATCTGGTCGTCAACGCCACGGCGATCCAAATCGTGGAGTAGTGCTTTTCCGGGCCAGCCCAGCTTCTAACAGAAAATCAGAACGGCCAGAATCTCGGAATCAAGATCGTGGCAGCCCCCCACAACACAAGGTTGAGCGGCACTCCAACTCTGAGGAAATCACTGAATTTGTAGCCCCCCGCGCCGTAAACGTAGGTATTCGTTTGATACCCGATCGGCGTGATGAAGCTCGCACTCGCACCAAACATCACGGCGACAATGAAGGGTCGTGGATCGACATTCATCGACGTAGCAATGGAGATCACGATCGGCGTCAGGATGATGGCCACGGCATTGTTGGTGACTACTTCGGTCAGGAGCGAAGCCAGCAGATAGATCGCAGCCAGCACGAAGATCGGGCCAAAGCCGGAGGTGAGCTCGACCAATTGGTTGGCGATCAGTTCCGCGCCACCGGTCTTTTCCATCGCCAAGCCGATACCAAGCATGCCGTAGATCAGAAAAAGGATGTTCCACTCGATGCTGCGGTAGGCATCCTTTACTTCAAGGCAGCCCAGCAGGGTCACTGCGACGGCAGCGATCAGAGCCGCACTGGTGATCGACATCACACCGAAGGCGGAAAGGGCAACCGCTACCGTTAGGGCAGCGATCGCCAGCACGATTTTTGACTTCCGGGGCGTCTTGACCAGGCTCTCGTTGAGGCTCAGGAAATCATCTTCCTTGCGAAGTTGTGCCAGCCCGTGAATCGGACCTTCGAGCAGAAGCGTGTCACCGAATGCCAGGGTCAGATCCCGGTATCCCTCTTTCAGATTCACGCCCTTGCGATGGACCGCCATCACCACCACGCCATATTTCCGGCGCATGTTCGAGTTCCGGACGGTCTTCCCGATGAGCGCGCTCTGGCTGCCGATGATGGCCTCCACGGTCATGACTTCGGTGCCTACGCCATCCTCGCCGACCTTCTCCGGCAACAACACCAGCCCGTCCGTGGCACGAAAATCCGCCAGCGCCTTGGGCGACGCACGGAACCAGAGCACGTCCCTTTCCTCAATGACCAGGGCATCAAGCGGCACATCCTCGACCCGTCTTCCATTCCGGTTCACTTCATAAACGACAACCTTGTTCCGATCCGCGAAGAGCCCGACCTCGACCAACCTTTGCCCAACCAGCGAAGACCCCGGCGCGATCTCGGCGGCACTGCTGAATCGCCGCGTATCCTCGGCATCGAGCAGGCTGCTCACCGTATCCCGATCCGGCAGCAAACGATAGCCAATGAAGTAGAGGTAGAGGAACCCGATCACCGCATAGATCATTCCCAGCTTGCTGATCTCAAAAATGCTGAAGGCCGGTTCGCCCGCGGATTCCGCAACACCCGCGACGAGCAGGTTCGTCGAGGTCCCGATCAAGGTGGTCGTACCGCCGAGAATACTAAGGAAGGAAAGGGGAATGAGAAGCTTGCTCGGCCGGATCCCCGTGCTTCTCGAGTAGGCCATCAATACCGGCAGAAACACGACGACCACCGGCGTGTTGTTCAAAAAGGCGGAGAGCGGCATTACAATCAGCGCCAGCACCAGCAGCGCGCGCATTGCAGAATTACCCGCCCACTTCGCGAACTTTCCCGCCAGCCAATCGATCGCACCCGTCCGCGTCAGCGCCTCGCTGAGCACGAACATCGCCCCGATCGTCATCGGTGCCGCATTACTGAAAACCTTACCGAGATCCTTTTCATCCAGAACTCCAACGATCAGCAGCACACACATGCCCCCGAGTGCGGCCATATCGACCGGCAGCCATTCGCGAACGAACACGGCAAACACCACGATCAGCACCGCAAAGGTGATCACCATCTCCAAAGTTTCCCAAGTCATGATCCGTGGCAGGCTGTTTGACGCGTAATCTCTAAATGCCATCTTCCGCGCCGGAAGCAAGCCAGACCGAAACCCCCACCCATCGCTCCGATACGTGTCTTGCCCCCTCCGGAAAGGCTTGAGCTGATTTGTCTGGATTGGTGGTCGATGATGCGTTACGACGCCGATCCGCGCACTTCGCAGAAAGCCTGATCGCGGACCATCTTTCGTGAAAATCACTCTCAACTCATCGATTCCCGAAGAACACCGGCCCGCCATCGAGGCCTTGGTCGGCAAACGCTTCTTCAATCCGACGATCATCTGGCTTCCCAGCCGCTTCCCACGCTTCGTGATGTTGGTGGAGCCCGGTGGCGACGGAGGAAGCGAGCCCCTGCCGGACTCGATTTTCGACTCCTCCGAGGAGAACAGCGAATCACCCGCCGCCCTCGCCGAACTGCTGGAAGATCAAATCAAAGCGCTGCTCGCACCGGCAAATTAGCCACCCCACTCCGTGATGAGAATTCCGACGTCGATTTCTCATTGCTTCAATCCGCCTCTTTCCCGAGGCTGCCCGCTGTAACTTACCAATTATCGCTATGGGCATCATGGACTTCATCAAAGGGGAGCTTCTCGAAATCATCGAGTGGCAGGACGATTCACGCGACACCATCGCCTGGCGTTTTCCGGACAACGACGCGGCAATCAAGAACGGTGCCCAGCTGATCGTTCGTGAAAGCCAGACCGCCCAGTTTCTCTACCTCGGTCAGTTCGGCGACACCTTCGGCCCCGGCAAGCACACCCTCGCGACCGACAACATCCCGGTCCTGACCCGCCTCAAAGGCTGGAAATACGGCTTCGAATCGCCCTTCAAGGCCGACCTCTACTTCGTCAACACCCGCCTTTTCACCGGCAACAAATGGGGCACCTCGAACCCCATCATGCTGCGCGATCAGGACTTCGGCATCGTCCGCGCCCGCGCCTTCGGCACCTACGACTTTCGAGTCACCAACGTGCAGACTTTCCTCAAGGAAGTCGCCGGCTCCGATCACGACTTCCGCGTCGATGAATTCGCCGACACCATGCGTTCGCGGATCGTCTCCATTTTCTCCGATGCGCTCGCCACCGCCAGCATCCCGGTGCTCGACGTCGCCACCCGCTACACCGATCTCGGCGACGCTCTGCTCCCGCTCATCAATCCCGTCATCTCCGCCAAATACGGCATCGAGGTCGCCTCATTCATTGTCGAGAACGTCAGCGTTCCCCCCGAAGTCGAGGAAGCCATCGACAAGCGTTCCGCGATGTCGGCCATCGGCAATCTCAACGACTACGTCAAATACCAGATGGGCCAGGGCATGGCCTCCGGTGAAGGCGGCGGTGGAGGATCCGCAGGCATGGCTTCGGAAATGGCGATCGGTTTCGCCGTCGCTCAGGAGATGATGAAGAACTCCGGCCTCGCCGGCTCGCCACCGGCACTGCCCGGTCAGGTTGGCGCCGCCACCTCACCGGCACCCATTGCCGCGAATCCCGACATCCTCGACCCTGCCACCGTCGCGCGCATGCTCGGCGTAACCGAGGCCGACGTGATGACCGAGATCAGCTCCGGCAAGCTCGCCGCCAAGAAGATCGGCTCCGCCCATCGCATCACCCGCGCCGCCCTGGACGCCTTCCTCGCGGAGTAGCGTAAGGAGGGCGGACACTCTTGTCCGCCTGCACCATGAGCGACACCCCGCCATCCATCCCACCTCTTTCTGGCGACGAAGGCGACACCTCGCCCATCGTCGTCGGCAAGCGCAAGATCCCGCCACCGCTCCCCGACCTCCGGGGCGCTGCCGCCGAGGTCCGTTCGCTCGAACGTCACGTCTGCCCGGAGTGCGGCGGCAAAGGCGAGTGGGACCCCGGCAAACGCAAGCTCATCTGCCCCTACTGCGGCACCGAGTTCGAACGCGTCGCCCCCCCGCCGCCGCCCGGCTCCATCAAGGAGCACGACCTTGACCAGATGCTCGTCGAGCTCGGTGAAAAGTCGTCCACCGTCGACACCGCCAAGCGCAAGGTCCAGTGCACCCACTGCCACGCCGTGCTCGTCCGGGAAGCCAGGAACGTCGGCCAATCCTGCGACTTCTGTGGCTCGCCGGAAATGCTCGACTACGCGGACATCGAAAGCCCGCTCAGTCCCGAATCCCTGCTTCCCGCCTCCATCTCCAAGGAAAAGGCCTACCATTCCCTGAAAGCCTTCCTCGCCTCGAAGTGGTTCGCCCCGAACGACCTCAAGCGCCGCAACCTCGTCGACCGCATCCACGGCGTCTATCTTCCCTACTGGACCTTCGACTCCGCCGCCGAGTGCCCATGGACCGCCGACAGCGGCACCTACTACTACGTGACTCGTACCCGCCGCGGTCCTGATGGGAAAACTCAGACCTATCGCGAGCGCAAGACCCGCTGGCGGCCCGCAAGTGGCCATGTCTCCACCTGGTTCGACGACATCCTCATCACCGGCTCACAAGGTCTCGACCCATCGATCCTCACCAAACTCGAACCCTTTCCTACGAAAGATCTCGTACCTTACGAAACCCGCTACGTCTCCGGTTGGGAAGTCGAGCAGTACCAGATCCCGCTCCTTCAGGCCGCCCGTTCCGGCTTCGGCGTCATGGAAGGCACGCTCCGCGAAATGTGCGCCCGTGAAATCCCCGGCGACACCTACCGCAACCTGCGCATCCATCCGACCTACACACGCAAGACCTTCAAGCACATCCTCTGCCCCATCTGGATCCTCGCCTACCAGTACCGCAGCAAGACCTACCAAGGTGCCATGAACGCCGTCACCGGCACCACCTACGCCAAATTCCCGATCAGCCCATGGAAAGTCGCCTTCGTCGTCATCCTCGCCCTGATCGTCATCGGAATCATTCTCTTCGCGATGAATCGCTGACGCCAACGCCGCCGAGGAAAACGGCACCATCTACGACTTCATCGACGTCGGTGAGGACAGCTTCAAAAAGCACGACCCCAAAACCCTCGCCGACCTCACCACCAGCTTCACGCAATACAAATGAACCGAAACGGCATTTCGGCGAGTAAGCCCATCTCTTATTCCACCGAACTCCAGTTCGCTTCAATAAGACTCACCCTTATTCAATCGAAATGCGTTTCGATTGAATAAGGACCGTGATCCTCCCCATCCCGATATGATCAAGCGACCGATTCATCTCCAGTCCCACTTCCAGTCGAACACCGCTTCCTTGATGAAGTGGGGGACACCACATTCTATGGACGGGGTAAGGAACTCATCCTTGGCAGAGAGGGGGTGTCCGCCACATTTGGGATCGGAATCGTCAAATTTGGCCGGCCTCTCCATGAAATCCGCAGTGAAATCGTCGCACTCCAGCAGCAGGTTGAGTGCGATACCTTGCTTAACACCATTCCAAGCGTCGCGAAGCGAGTTCAACGAGATGGCTTCTTCTTCCACGCCTGTAAAGACTCGGATGACGTTCGCAGTATTTTCCTCCACTACTTGCGGGAACTGGACTGCGAGGCCGAGTTCGTGATCGCTCGAAAAAACCCCTCGCGCTTCACTCGCAAACACAACGGCAAAGACGACGAATTTTACGCTGACATACTGTCTCACCTCATTAAACGACGTCTCAAGCGCCCCCAGCGCATGATTCTCAACATTGCTGAACGCGGCTCAAGTACACGCGCTCGAATCCTCGATCAAGCACTGGAGAAAGCGGTTGGACGCGCCTCCAAACGCTGGGAATCAGACGAACTGAAAGGCGAAGTCGTTTTCAACGTCCAAACCCCCTCCCGAGAACCTCTGCTCGCTGTTCCCGACTATCTCGGCTGGGCAATCCAGCGTGTGTTCGAACGCGGCCAAACCCGCTACTATGACTACCTTCAGGACCGAATTCGGCTTGTGGTCGATCTCTACGATGCATCCCGCTATCAAGGGAGTCGCAACTACTACGACCGCAGAAATCCGCTCACGACAAAAAATAAAATAGACCCGCAAATCACCTGAGCGGGATACCCCGCGACGCCATGGAGACGACTTTCAGTGGCAGCAGGCCTGCCGAACCAAAGCATTGTTTCCAAAAAGTTTCCACAAGTTTTCCACATTCCTTACGCCTATCCCAACAGAGCCTCCTTATTTGACTGGAATCCCCCCGCCCCATCGCCGACCACTACGAGCTTTCCGAGACGGAAAAGCGCGACCTCACCCAAACTGCGGCCTGAACCCTTAATGCAAAAGATCCGCGGATGAACGCAGATGGACACAAATTGCAAGATTAGCGGCTGGCCAAATCGCCGTTCACTGGCGACGAATCGGCATGGGTGAAGCGAAACGGAAAAACCAGCGGGCCTGTCCCGCCCTCGGGAAAACCATCAGCGCAGCAGAATGCGGCAGCGGAAGGAACTCGGAAATCGATTGCCCGGCCGATTGCCCGCACAACCCTTTCTCCGCCGTCAACTACATCGAGCAGTTCGGCCCCTTGGAGGAAAAGGTCATCCACAAGCTCACCGCCCTGCTTTCCAAGGAACTCAGCCGAACCGAAGTCCGTGAATTGTTGGAATGCGAAGATGAGTATGATGCCCACGCACTCCATGTCTGGCACATCCATGGCCGTGGCCTTTTCGACCAATGGCGTGAGGCAGGACGCTTCGACGGCTGGAAGAACGACGAACGTTTCATGGCCGAATGCTTCGCCACCATCCGGGTCGCCCTGACCGAAATTCAGCGGATCGAAAATGAGACCACCGTGGTTTTGCGCGATCTCCTCCAGCCGGAACTCGGCGAGCTACGCCTGATCGATACCTCTTTCGTCCGCAACGCCAAACGCTACGACACGCACCTCGGCTGGATCTATCAGATCCCCGCTGGTTGGCGCTCCAGCGGCTCGGCAATCAGCTTTGAGGGCGTCGGATATCAGGATCCTGTAGAGTCTTTCAACATCCTCGTCGAGCACCTGGGCGCACCTGCCGAGGATCGCCAGAAATGGCTTCTCGAGAACATGATCCTTCTCCGCGAGGCCATCACCGAAGTCATGCAGGCCAGAAAAGAACTCTCATTCAGAGCTAGCGACCTGCGCGAAGTGCGGCGAACTTTTCACACCACCGCCGCCCGAGCAAAACAGCTCATTACCTCCCTTTCCAAGAAACCCTTGGTCGATGCCGTGCCCAAATCAAAGCACGACTTCGAAGCCACCGTTCTCGAAGCGTCACAAAAAGGAATGCAAGCCGCCATTGGACAACTCACCTTCAACGGCACCGAGATCGAAGCCCGTGCGATGTCGATGAAACGTGCCGATGCCTTGCGCGATTTCCTCGTCGCTGCCGACCCAGCCCTCAAGATGGCCGACGAATCCGTCATCGACTATGGCGAGGAGGCTGGTTTCCGGAAACGACAGCCCGAGCTTGCCCCTCCCGCCCTCTTGAAAGAAGTCGGCCAAGTCGAACTCACCCAGCACCGTGTCCCACTCGATCCCACCACCGGGATGCCCGTTGTCACGGAAATGACCAGCGGCTTGATGGACCTCCCTTTACCCCTACTCGACGGCCTCAGCCCGCGCGAAGCCGCCGCACGGCCCGAGCTCCGACAAGCCCTGATCCGCCTCATGAAAGGTCATATCACCCGCAGCGACGAGATGCGCCGCAAGGGTCTCGATATCGACTACAACCCCATCCTCAAGGAACTCGGCCTCGACGAACTCATTCAACCCGCGCCACCCCTCGGCGATCCACAGCCACCCGAGCCGGATGCCTCCAATCTTCCCGGCCCACCGCCGGGATCCCGACCCATCGATGCAGAGGAAATCGACCAACGCATCACCCCACTGTTTGAAGACAAGGACAAGCTGGACCGAGGATTGATCCGCCACGAAGAGCTCCTTGATGCGGTTATAGCTCTGCCAGCGGGTGAATTCAGTGAGTTCGAGCTGGAGCTGCTGCGAAGTGCCGCCAATCTCGCGATCCTCGTCTTTCATCCCACGCTCCCCCGGGACTTCCGCCCCGACTTCGACCGCATGACCGAGTGGTATGATGATATTTTGGAAGCCACTAACCCATCCGGCGACCCCCATCAGGTTGCGGAGGCCATGGTGGAAGCGACCGGTCAGGCTCTGCTGGTCAAGCAGGTCACCAGCTTTGTGGCGATCGTCTCAGAGAAGGCCGGGAAGCCACTCCGGAACGAGCACAGCTTCGAATTCATTCTCGCAGTTGCCGCATTGGTCCGGGAAATCGCCCACTGGCCCTGGAAGCGCTAGGCCAGCACCACGCCACAAGCCACGTCCCTTCCGGAGCATCGCCCGCAATGTCGATGCGCCGAAAACACTGGCGATCCCGGCCTCTTGGCGGTTCCCTCGTTCCCGAGCCACGATGCACATCGACATCCTCACCATCTTCCCCGAGATCGCGCTCTCGCCGCTGGGCGAAAGCATCATCAAACGAGCGCAGGAGGCAGGCATCGTCAGCATCGCCGCCCACAACCTCCGCGACTGGGCAACCGACAAACACAAGCGCACCGACGACACCCTCTGCGGTGGCGGCCAGGGCATGCTGATGGTCCCCGGCCCGATCTTCGATGCCATCGCCGAACTCAAACGCCCCGAAACCAAGGTCATCCTGATGACCCCGCAGGGCAAAGCCTTCAAACAGGCCATTGCCCGTGAGCTTTCAGAACAAACCCACCTGATACTCCTCTGCGGCCACTACGAAGGCGTCGACCACCGCGTCATCGAAGAACTCGTCGACCTCGAGCTCTCCATCGGCGACTACATTCTCACCAACGGCGCGATCGCCGCCGCGGTCGTCACCGATGCCATCGTCCGACTGCTCCCCGGGGCCCTCGGCGACGAACGCTCCCCCGAAGACGAATCTTTCTCCGATCCCAGTCTGTTAGAGGCCCCGGCCTACACCAAGCCCGCCGACTTCCGTGGTCTCAAGGTCCCCGAAGTCCTGCTCTCCGGCCACCACGCCAACATCGCCGCCTGGAAAAAAGAGCAAGCGCTCGCACGGACGAAAGCCAACCGCCCGGACCTGCTCGGCTCAGATTCCTCCGCGACGCCGAGTTGACCCAAACAGGCTCCTGCAGCCTATCAAAACCCTTGAAATGACAGGGATCGATGGCAACCAACGTAAGACAAACCACCGTCCTGATCGTCCGATCCATGATGACCCGATTCTTTCCCACGCTCGTCCTCCTCAGCTATCCGCTGGCGGCCGAGCCTGTCGACTTCAACCGCGACATCCGTCCGGTGCTGACAAAGAACTGCACCACTTGTCACGGCGGGGTGAAGATGGCCGGCGAGGTGTCGTTCCTTTACCGCGACGACGTCCTGGGGAAAGGCGAGTCAGGCAAGCCCGTCGTCGTGCCCGGCGATCCCGACGCCTCCGAAATGATCCGCCGCATTCTGTCCGATGATCCGGACGACCGCATGCCGCCGCCGGACCACCACCCGAAGCCACTCAAAGCCGAGGAGGTCGATCTCCTCATCCGCTGGGTCGAGCAGGGCGCCGCATGGGGCGAACACTGGGCCTTCAAGCCCCCCGTCAAGCCGGAGATCCCCGAAGTAAGCGACGCAGCGTGGCCGCGCCAAGCGCACGATGCCTTCATCCTCGCCCGTCTCGAGGCCGAGGGACTCGAGCCAGCGCCCGCTACCGATCTCGCCAAGTGGTTGCGCCGGACTTCCTTCGATCTGACCGGCTTGCCGCCGACACCGGCAGATCTCGAGCATCTGGAATCAGCCGCCGCCACGGACCTCGAGGCCGCGATGGCCGCCGAGGTCGACCGCCTGCTCGCCTCTCCGGCCTACGGCGAAAAGTGGGCCGCGATGTGGCTCGATCTCGCCCGCTACTCCGACACCTTCGGATTTGAAAAGGATCCGCACCGCGACATCTGGCCGTGGCGCGACTGGGTGGTCGACGCCTTCAACGCGGACATGCCCTACGACGCATTCACGATCAAGCAGCTCGCCGGAGACCTGATTGAGAAACCCGAGCCCGGCGACCTCATTGCCAGCGCCTTCCATCGCAACACCCAAAACAATACCGAAGGCGGCACCGATGATGAGGAGTTCCGGATGGCCGCGGTGATCGACCGGGTGAACACCACCTGGACGGCATGGAATGCCACCACCTTCGGCTGTGTCCAGTGCCATGCCCACCCCTACGATCCGATCCCGCACGACGACTACTATCGCTTCCAGGCCTTCTTCAACAACTCGGAGGACGTGGACATCAACAACGATTTCCCCCGGACAAAAGTAGCGAAGGACCCGAACCAGCAGGCCGAGGCAATGCGTCTCGAAAAGGAGATTCAAACGCAGAGGCGGGCGATCAACAGACCGCTGCGCGAGCTCGCCTCGAACGTCGATAAATGGCAGACCGCGCTATTTGACAAGGCCGTGGTCAAGCCTCCAACCGGAACCCTTTCCCAGCGGGACGACGGCATCGTGATCACCGCCGGAACCACGCCGACCCGCAGCATCTTCATCCTCGAAACCGCTGCCGAACCCCTCGCCCTGATCCGTGTGGAGATTTTCCCGGCCCAGGACGATCCGAAGGACTGGCATGGACGCGGCATGGTGATTTCCGGATTCGAGGCAAGCTATGTTGGAGCCAATGGCGAACGTCGGCCGATCGCGCTTCGCGAAGTGGCGGCGGATTTCCTCGCCGGTCCGTTCGATCCGAATGATTCGTTGAAGAAGGGCCATGCAGGTTTCGGCGATTACCCGATGACCAAGGGCCCGCGGACGGCCTGGTTCATCGCCGAAAAAGCGGTATCACCCAATGAAGGTGAGAAGCTCGAATTCCAGATCCGACATGGCGCGACTTGCAACGAAACCCAGAATACGGTGCTTCAGAAGTTCCGTATTTCACTCAGCGATGACGAGCTGCTCACCCGCTACGTCACAGGTGCTGATCATCGAAAGGGATGGGATGGGCTTGAAAAACTAGAAGCGCAGTACAAATCCATCCAAGGCATGACCATCCCGGTCATGCGCGAGCGCTCCGGAGCGGCCAGACGCGAGACCCGGGTATTCATCCGTGGCAATCGCATGACCCTCGACAAGCTCGTCGAGCCCGGCATCCCGGAAGTGTTCGGAGGACCACAGGAATCCCAGGACCGTTTGGACATGGCCGAATGGCTCGTCGGAAAGGACAACCCACTGGCGGCGCGGACTCTGGCAAACCGCCTCTGGGAACAGATCTTTGGGATGGGCATCGTCGAGACCCTCGGCGATTTCGGCAGCTCCGGCGCACTCCCCACCCACCCCGAGCTGCTCGACTTTCTCGCCCTGCGCTTGCGGGACGATCATCAATGGCACCTCAAACCCTTCCTCAGGGAGCTGGTTCTCTCGTCCACCTACCGCCAATCGAACCGGGCAACGGCATCGATGCTTGAGAAGGATCCGCGCAACCGCCTTCTGGCGCGTGGTCCCCGCAACCGACTGACGGCCGAAATGGTTCGGGACCAGGCGCTGCTCCTCTCCGGACGGCTGTCCCGCAAGATGGGGGGCCCACCGGTCTACCCACCCCAGCCCGAAGGTGTCTGGAACTCGGTTTACAGCGGTGCCAAGTGGCAGACCTCGATGGGCGAAGACCGCTACCGCCGCGCCTTGTACACCTACAACAAGCGAACCGCCGGCTACCCCGCCTTCCTCACCTTCGATGGCTCCGCTCGCGATGTCTGCCTCCCGCAGCGCATCCCCACCAACACGCCGCTTCAGGCCCTCGTCACCCTCAACGACCCGGCCCACATCGAGTTCGCCCAGGCCTTCGCCAAACGAATGGCCGAAGCCGGCCCCAAGCTGCCGGTTCAACTCGCCCACGGCTATCGCCTGATCACTTTGGAACATGCCACGCCGGAAGTCATCGAGGTGCTCGCCTCGCTCCATGCCGACGCCGCCGCTGACTACCAACAAAACCCGAACGAAGCCGCCAAGCTGGCCTCCACCCCGGATGAAGCCGCCCTGGTCCTCGTCGCCAACACCCTTCTCAACTCGGACTTCGCGCTCAACCGCTGATGAATCTTTTCCAACAACTCCAACACGACCGCGTCCAGCGTCTGACCCGCCGCCACTTTCTCGGTCAGTCGGCGCTTTCACTGGGTGGCCTGTGGATGGGCACGCAGCAGGGCTTCGGAAGCGTGCTGAAGAAGGATCCCGCCGCACCCCTCGCGCCGGACATCCCCCATTTTGCCCCCAAGGCCAAGCGGGTGATCTACCTCCACATGGCCGGAGCCCCGAGCCAGCTCGAGCTGTTTGATCACAAACCGGAGCTCACCAAATTCGATGGCAAGGACTGCCCGCAGGAATTCCTGGAAGGCAAGCAGTTCGCCTTCATCCAGGGCGTGCCGAAGATGTTGGGATCCCAGTACCCTTTCCATCAGGCAGGAAAAAGCGGCCAGTGGATCTCGGACCGCTTGCCCCATTTTGAGGAAGTCATCGATGATGTCTGCTTCATCAAGTCGATGTGGTCCGACCAGTTCAACCACGGCCCCGCCCAGTTGCTTCTTCACACCGGCAACGCCATCCCGGGTAGTCCATCAGCGGGTGCGTGGTCGACTTACGGGCTCGGTTCCGAGAACCAGAACCTGCCGGGTTTCATCGTGCTCACCTCCGGTGGCAAGAACCCGGACGCCGGGAAATCCGTGTGGGGCTCCGGCTTTCTGCCCAGTGTGTATCAGGGCGTGCAGTGCCGTTCCCAAGGCGATCCCGTGCTCTATCTGGGAAATCCCGACGGCGTTTCCCGGAAGCTCCGCCGCCGCACCCTCGATGCCCTGAACCAGCTCAACCAAAGCGCCGCCACCGAGTTCGGCGACCCGGAAACCGCCACCCGCATCGCCCAGTATGAGATGGCCTTCCGAATGCAGATCCACGCTTCGGACGCCTTTGACATTTCCGAGGAAAGCGCAGCCGTCCACCAAGCCTACGCCACCCAGCCCGGCAAGGAATCCTTCGCCAACAACTGCCTGCTCGCCCGCCGACTCGCCGAGCGCGGCGTGCGCTACATCCAGCTCTTCGACTGGGGTTGGGACTCCCACGGCACCAACGACCAGACCGACCTCCGCAAAGGCTTCGCCGACAAATGTCGCCAGGTCGACCAACCCATCGCCGCCCTTCTCAAGGACCTCAAGCAGCGCGGCTTGTTGGAAGAAACCCTCGTCATCTGGTCCGGCGAATTCGGCCGCACGCCGATGCGCGAAAACCGCGGGGGTGTCGAAATGAAGGCCGTCGGCCGCGACCACAGTCCGTCCGCCTACACCCTGTGGATGGCCGGCGGCGGCGTGAAGCCCGGCTTCAGCTACGGCGAGACCGATCCCATCGGCTACGAGGCCGTCACCGACAAAGTCAGCGCCCACGACTTCCACGCCACGCTGATGACGCTGCTCGGCTACGACCACAAGCGCCTCACCTACCCGTTCCAAGGGCTGGAACAGCGCCTCAGCAATGTCACCAAGCACTCACGCATCGTGCATGAGGTGATTGCCTGAACTCCTGCGCTCATTCCGGGCGACTTTCGCCCTTTCGAGGGGTTGCTCCTGTCATGAAATCCCTGGCCCTCTTTCTCCTTCTGCTGATTCCCGCATTCGCAGCGGATCAGCACTACGATCCATCCCGCAAGTCGGAGAAGGTCGAAACCCGGCTCAGCTCGTTCACCTACGACGGCCGCGAAGTCCCGCTGAAGGTCTACCTTCCCTCCGCCAAAACCGCACCAGTCATCTTGCTGAGCCATGGGCTCGGTGGCTCGCGCGAAGTCGGGGCCTACCTCGGGGAACACTGGGCGGCGCGCGGTTACGTCGTCGTCGCCATGCAGCATCCCGGCAGCGACCATTCGGTCTGGAAAGACGCGCCACCCGCCAGACGAATGGCGGCCCTCAAGGCGGCAGCCAGCGCGGAAGCCTTCCTTGATCGCACTCGGGACGTGCCCGCGACGCTCGACCAGCTGGCTCTCTGGAACGAGGAAAAGAAGCACTTCCTCGAAGGGCGCCTGAACCTCGAAAAGGTCGGCATCGGCGGCCACTCTTTCGGCGCGGTCACGACTCAAGCCGCCTCAGGCCAGCACTTCGGGCTGGCCGGGCCCAAATACACCGACCCGAGGATCGACGCCGCCCTCGCCCTGAGCCCCAGTGTCCCAAGAATCGGCAATGCCAAGAGGGCGTTCGGCAAGGTGACACTCCCCATGATGCTGATGACCGGCACGAAGGATGAAAGCATCATCGGCGGCGGCACTCCCGAGTCACGTCGAGGCGTCTATGCCGCCCTCCCGCCCGGCTCGAAATACGAACTCGTCCTCAAGGATGCCGAGCACATGGCATTCTCCGATGCCTCCCACCAGCGGACTCGGAATCGCAACCCGAACCACCACAAGGCGATCATCGCCCTGAGCAGCGCGTTCTGGGACGCCTATCTTGGTGGAAAGTCCGAAGCACTCCACTGGCTCAAGTCCACCGCGCCGAAGAAGCTCCTTGAGCCCGGCGATCTCTGGCAGAAGAAATAGTTCAGAATGAGCGTTCTTGTGGATTGATCACAGGCCTACTGATCGCACCGGAGGTCCAATCCCAGTTGCCTCCCTCGCATCTATCCCTCTCAGCTACCTTGGACAGGATTCCGGTCTCCACGCGGGTCTCGAACCCTGAGCATAATCAGCGGATTGGCAGAAGATCCTCAGGGACTGTTCGGGAAACCTCTTCATTCGCCAGCCCACCAGGCATTACGACAGGTTTCACGGGACTGCCTTCTATCACAATTCCTCGACAAGACGGAAGAATCCGCAGTCTTGAAGCCTGAAGTCACAAAAGACTGATCGCCGCGGACCGCCAGCTCTAAACGACGACGACGTGATCCAAACCCCATCAAGGTCAACTGATGACTCCATCCGGTACCGGCGTCCATGTGTCAGGCCGCCCACTTCAAGCCTTAGCGTGCCATCCGAACCAAAAAGAAATTCTCCGGTGTGAGGTTTCGGTTCATCATCAGGCAATTTTGAACGGAAGAGGCCGACTCTTCCTTCTGAACTTCTAGCGGTTCCATAGAACCAGCCTTCGGAAACAAGAGCCGTACGATCAACTCTCACGATCTTCCCGAAACCGGAGATGACCCTTCCTTCCCGAATCATGAGATGGCGGTCACCGTTGAGTGTTGTTGCCACAATTCCAATTCGATTGTTTGGGCCCAAGTCGTGGCACTCTATGGGCCCGTAACTAAGGAGGCCTCCTTGATCGATTCTCGAAGTGGATCCATAGTGTCGCAGCAAGTAGCCCGCTCCAGGAAGGGTAACGCGTTCAAAGTTGCCTGGGGTTGGAAGCCCCGAGGCGGTCCAGCTGCCATCAGGCATCTGGACAATACGGAGTGTCTCACCTGAATCGGATTTCCCGGTATAGACAGCACCTTGAGCATTTAGCGACTGTAGCTCCAACCCGCCGGCGAGCCTCCCGTCTGAGTCAGGTATGTCGCCGATCGGACTCAGAACCAGCGGTCCTCCATCAAATGAAAGAATGTATGTTTTCCCGACGCTGTTGTCTGATCGGGTAATCGCAAAATTACGCCCGTCGAACTGAAGCTCCCTCGGAAAAGAGTAAGGAAAGCCACCGTCAGGAAGCTGGGTGTCCGATGAAAACAGCAAGGTTACCCCTTCAGCATCCGCCATGAAAGCAGCATAGGTCTCGCCCTGATACCAATGGTTGACAAAGAGCACCGATCCGTTTCCCGGATTCGGATAGTGAATCCCAGTGACTCCATCATCACCTACGGATGCGAGTTCCCTTACGGTTTCGCCAAGCTGCCAAAAGAGAGTTCCTTCACTCACCCAGGCTCTTTCTCCCGTGGAGGAATTTCCTCCTTCCGAACTTGAAAACTCAGTTGGTTCCGAGAGTTGTTGGCCGTCGATGTCATAGTTCATGCGATAGCTTATATTTCCGGAGGAGGCACTGCGTCTAAGGAGGAGTTCGTTCCCAATTCGTTTTTCCACTCCCCAAGTGTTGGATTCCTCGCCTTCTTCGACGATGGAAAGCAGCTCCAGAGTCGAAGGGTCGTCGTCCTCTTCATCAAAGTCATCCAGCAAAAGACCTCTAACTTCGATATTGTCAAGGGCGACGGAACCATCGAGGACCTCCACATTTGCAAGGCTCGTCCATTCAGGAGGAAACTCAATCCTCTCAAAATCCTCCAAGGGACCGTCGCCGTCGATGATCCTGTCCGGATAGACCGTGTGCTCGACAGCGCTTCCATCAGTCTTGGTCCCCCGGAACCGAACGTAGTACGGCACTGCAACCGTGCTGTATTCAGCAAGGTCGAGGGCAATCAGATCGAATCCAAGACCATCGCAGTGGACCAGGGTCACCGGGGTTGCCCCGGATGAAACCCGAAGATAGGGCGTACCGTTATTCGCCGATATCCCTCCGGGTTGAACTACGCTTAACCACCGTTCTTCCGGGGCAAACAAGCGGTAGCCAAACTGTGTGTAACCCATTCCTGAGACTTCTGAGAAATCAATGACTTTGGTGGCTTTCAGGTGCTCGGGAACTTTGCCAAAAAGCGGATCCATCAGGGTCACCATGGCGAACATCAGGAAACACCGCTTCGCGTTTATCCTCATTAGCGTCAATATCATGAAAAAATGATAGATAGAAAAAAAGATCGAGGAAAGATTTTATCATTAGAAACAACGTAGAGTTCTTGGCATTCGTCAATGACAAGCAAGACGCGCGGGAACCCCTTTTCGCGGTTTCTCTTTATTTCAGAAGTCACACGAGCGGAACGGTCACGTCACAAACGAGCGAAAAGTCAGATTGATCCGCGGCTGGTCGACCTTCTTTGTCTTCGGTAGCGAGTGCCGCCAAAACCGCTGCGTTTCGCCCTTCATCACCAGCAGACTACCCCGCTCTAACATCAGCGACACCGTCTCCTTCGTCTCGCGATGCTTGAAGGAGAACTTCCGCTCGACGCCGAGACTGACCGAAGCGATCGCCGAGTCTCTAACAATGGTCGCTTCGTCATCGCTATGCCAGCCCATGCCTTCACTGCCGTCGTGGTAGAGATTGAGCAGACACGAATTGAAGCGCTCGCCGCAGCGGACTTCCACTAGCTTCTTCAACCCGGTAAGCACCGGCATCCACGGAAGCGCCACCTTTTCTGTTCCGGAGTATTTGTAGGTGAATCCCGCGTCGCCATACCACGCCACCTTCCGGGAAGTGACAATCCGCTTTCCGAACATCACCACTTCGTCGCTCTCCCATGGCACTTCTGCGATCAGTTGCCGGAAAAGCTGCTCCTCTTTCGCCGCGTCGAGAATCTGCCCGTAGTCATGTACCACGCCGTCCTTTGGCAGCAGGTTGGCGGTCGGATCGGTGAAAAGGTCCATGCGGCGAAAGGGTAGCACGATGTCACGAAGCCGCGAGCTCCGGACGGAAAAGCTTCGCGTCTTGTGACCAGCCACGGAATTTCTTGCCAGCTTGCACGAGGAAGCCATCGTTTCCCCAAGCCTGTACTGGCACGCAGGCTTGGAACTCATTATGTTTTCAGAAACCGAGGAGAGCAGAAAGGCGATAGGAGATGTGGATGTTCTTTACCACGACGGGCTCTATCACCTCTTCCATCTGGTGCTGCCGAATCACGATTTCATTGCGCATGCGGTTTCGACCGATGGGGTGAACTGGCGGCGGGTTCGCAATGCCCTCTTCATCGGCGACCCGGGAAGCTGGGATGACCTGATGCTGTGGACGATGCATGTCTCGCCCGATCCCCACCACCCGGGACGTTGGCGGATGTTCTACACCGGGCTGTCGCGGCGGGAGCGGGGACGGCTTCAAAGGATCGGGCTCGCAAGCAGCCACGACCTTTACCGCTGGGTCAAGGAGCCGGTCAATTGGGTCGACCAGCGCGGTAAAAATGATCCTCCGAAAGTACGGGAAGCGCGGAAGCTGAGCCAACGATCGAGCGGCGACATCGAAGCGGCGGCAATCGATCCGGAAAGCTGCTTCCCGCTTGAGCCAGACCCCGCGCACTATGAGTCAGAGCTCTCCGAGGGGCGCGGCGTGATCAGCTTCCGCGACCCCTATTTCTTCTCCTGTGAAAGCGGCAACTGGCTGCTCGCAGCCGCCCGTGTCAAATCGGGACCGCTGGTCCGGCGGGGCTGCGTGGCCGCCATGAAGGAAGATGAGGCAGGGCATTTCCAAAGCCAGCCACCACTACACCACCCGCTGCTCTACGACGACGTCGAGGTGCCAAACGTCTTCGAACTCGACGGCCAAACCTACCTCATCGGCAGTATCCGCGAGGACGCAAAGATTCGCTACTGGCATGCCGACGCGATCGACAAGCCATGGCGGAGCTTTCACGACAATGTCCTGATGGCGCAGGGAAATTATGCCGGACGGGTTTGTCGGGATGACAAGGGGCTGCTGCTGTGGTGCTTCTTCGCGATGAACCGTGACGACCGCACGGTCAACAACCTGATGCCGCCACCGAAACGCCTCGTCCAGGACAGGAACGGACTTCTCCGCGTGAAAAGCTTCGAGATTTTCGAAGAGTGGCTCGGCAAGCAGGTGGACACCTGCTGTGTGCGCAGTCTGAAGCCCGGCGGAAGAGGCGATCACTGCCGCACCGAAGAAGAACGATGGGCGATTCAGAGCGAATTCGGATTCCAGGCATTCGTCTTCGAAGAGGAACTCGAAAGCTTCCGTTTGGACTGCCGGATGAAACTGATCGGAAAAGGAAAATGCGGCCTGGTGCTCCGCGTCGATCCGGAATCGCACGACGGTTACTACCTGTCGCTCGATCTCCTCAAGGGCGTGGCGCAGATGCGAGCTTGGGGCACCAATCGCGAGAAGTCCGGCGAGCACATGATGAGCTTCGAGACGGTACAAAGCGCGTTTTGGTTCACCGACAAGCCGGGCGAAGCCGAAATCTCGGTGCTCGCCTTCGGCAGCTATCTCGAAGTCTCGATCAATGGCTACATCGTCCTCTCCATGGCCGATCAGCACTTCGCCCGCGGCTACGTCGGGCCCTATCTGGAGACCGCCGAACTTGAGATCATGGACCTCAAAGTTTGGCACCTCAAGAACCCGAGCCAGCAAGACGACCAGTTGGTCGGCGGCTGAAGGATGGCGAAGTCCGTCCAGGCACCTGGATCTAGGAAATCCTTGCCAGCCTGCATGAGGAAGCCATCGTTTGCCCGTGTCCGCCGACGCCCAACAGGACTTCGCCTTCGCCTTCCTGAGCATCCTCTTCGAGGGCGCACCCTTCATCCTGCTCGGCACCCTGATCAGCGGGATCATCGATATCTACCTGCCACCCGGCACGATGGATCGGCTGCTGCCGAAAAAAACCCTGCCCGCGATCCTCGTCGCCGGCCTGCTGGGATTCATCCTTCCCGTCTGCGAATGCGCCGTCGTTCCAGTCATCCGCCGCCTGGTAAAAAAGGGCCTGCCGGTCTCCTGCGCCCTGACCTACATGCTCGCCGCGCCGATCGTCAATCCGATCACCGCCCTCAGCACCTGGAAGGCGTTCAAGGGTCCCGTCGTCGCCTTCGGAGACGAAATGACGCTCACTGCCAGCACCGTCATGACCGCCTCGCGGCTCGGCCTCGGCTTTCTCGTCGCCGTCCTCGTCGGATTGGTCGTCGCCCGCATTCCCTTGCGGAAAATCCTCCGTCCCAAACTCCTCGAATCCATCGATCAAGACGACCATCATCACGACCATGATCACTCGTGCTGCGGTCATGAACACGGCCACGAGCACGGCCACGAGCACCATCACCACGATGTGCCCAACTCAGGCCAGAAGCTCGTCGCCGCGCTGCGCTCCTCGATGCGCGACTTTGTCGATGTCGGCGTCTACTTCGTCATCGGTGTGACCATTACCGCCCTCTTCAACACCGGCATCGCCCCCGGTGCCGAGTGGCTCGATACCCTCGCCTCGAGCCCCACCGCCGCTCCCGCCGCCCTGATGACTCTGGCCTTCATCCTGAGCCTCTGCAGCACCTCGGATGCCTTCATCGCCGCCACCCTCGATAAGTTCACCTGGGGTGCCAAACTCGCCTTCCTGACCTTCGGCCCGATGATGGATGTGAAACTGATCTTTCTTTATCAGACCGTCCTGAAACGCCGCTTCATCCTGCTTCTGGCACTTGGCCTCTTCCTCGTCATCGGCCTCGCCTGCATCGGTTGGCAGGCGGCCATCCTGTCGCTCCAGCCATGAAACATCCCGCCCTCCAGCGCAGTTTTCTGGCCATTGCCCTGATCAGCTGGGGCGTGGTTCTGGTCTATTTCCACTCCAGCGGAAGGATCGTCAAATACCTCGCCCCCGACTTCCGGCTCATCGCCTTGGCCGGTGGTCTCGGCCTCTGTGTCCTCGGGCTCTTCAACCTCCTGACCTCCCGCATGGTGGCCGCCTGCGGCCATGACCATGGTCCCGAAGACACGCACGATCATGAAAGCCTCGACCTTCATCCTCTCGCCGCCCTTTCGATCATGGTCCTGCCCATCTGGCTCTGCACCAGCTGGACCAAGGACGGCTTCTCCATCAGCGCTCTAACACGCAAGGGCCTCAACGACACTCCCGCTGAAGCCGGAGCCCTTTTCCTCTCATCCGTCCTTCCCCCCCTGACCAGGGAAATCATCGAGGCCCAGCACCCGATGAACTCCGATGGTTATCGTACTTTCCCGCTGATGGAGCTGTTCTTCAGCAGCGCCGATCCGGAAATGCGCGAGCTGGTCGGAGGCATGCAGATCGTCACCGAAGGGCGGCTGGTTCCCGACCCCGACCCCGAAAAAGATCAGTTCCGCCTCTACCGCCTCTTCATCACCTGCTGTGCCGCCGACGGACGCCCCGTTCCGATCATCGCCCGCTTCAAGGGAGAAGCACCCGCCGTCGAACCGAACTCATGGATCAGCCTGTCCGGCACCATCACCTACCCGGATGAAGGCGAAGGACACATTCCCGTCCTTGAAGTCGACTTCGCCAAAGTCACCGAGGCCCCGATGGAGGAGTCCTTCATGCGCGGCTACTGAGGCCGTGGCGTCTTCTCCCTTTACTTTCAGCGATTCCGAATTTAGCTCAGAGCATCATGAAAACTCTCTTCATCATCGCGACCATTCCCTTCTTTTTCGCATCCTGCGCTCAGGATTCCCTCACGGGCGACAGCTACTCACGCAGTGGCGCCGGTCAGGCGCAAACCGTCCGCATGGGGACCATCACTTCCATCCGCTACGTGAAGATCGAAGGAAACGCCGCCGCTGGCACCCTCATTGGTGCCGCCGCTGGTGGTCTCCTCGGCAATCAGATCGGGAGCGGCTCCGGCCGCACCGCCGCCACCGTCGGTGGTGCTCTTGCAGGTGGCGTCGGTGGCTCCTATGCGGGGAAAGCCGTCACCTCCAGGCAGGGGCTCGAAATCCAGGTGAACCTTGATGAAGGAGGCACCGTCTCGATTGTCCAACAAGAGAACCCACGCGAACCCTTCGCCGAAGGCGAGCGTGTCCGCGTGCTCTCCGGTGGCGGGCGCGACCGCGTCACTCATTGATCAAAGGAGACCACCCATGGACCTTCGCAGCTACACCAGCATGGACCCCCATCTGCTGGTCGGTCTGGTGAATACCGAACTACGCAATCGCAGCGAATCCCTCGATGACTTGGTGAAAACCCACGATCTCGATCAGGACCTTCTGGTATCCCGACTCTCCGAGGCAGGATACGACTACCGGTCGGAACAAAAACAGTTCCGCTGATCGGAGCACCCTTTGGAGCGAAATAGAGCTGGGAGCCCGCATGGCTTCCCGGCGGCCAAATCAACAGATCAGTAATCCGCCGGTAGCAGCATGCAGGTCGATGATCGACTCGCATTGGTGACTATTCAGCCGATCTCTCTTCCACTGCCATCGGGGTGCGCCAAATCATTCCGAGTTGACAACCGAAGCAAATCGATACATTTTGTATCGGTTGCGCGTCATCAAAGAACAGTTCCTCAGAGAGGCGGCATCGCCGAAATCGAAGGCCGCAAAATGGCTCGAAGTCTGGCGGACCGTCGTCAGGTCCGCCGACTGGGGGAACATCGAGGATGTCCGCAAAACCTACCCTTCCGCCGATCCAGTGAAGGTCGAGAGCGGCCGAACCGTCACGATCTTCAACGTCTGCGGTAACGATTACCGCCTGATCACCGCGATCCATTACGACAAGCAACGCCTTTACACCCTGCGCTTCCTCACCCACGCCGAATACGACAAAAACAAGTGGAAGAAGGATCTATGAAAACGAAACACTCCCACAGCTTCGACGCGATGCCCCGCGATTACGCGGAACTTTGCCGTCTTTTCCTGCCTCGTCCAATCCATGATCAGACCGGCTACGAGAACACCGTTGAGATCGCCGACGTATTCGCCGGTCACGAAGACAGCATGAGCGACGGCCAGAACGACTACTTCGATCTGCTCTGCGATCTGATCGAAAAATACGAGCGCTATACGGTGTCTGCCCCCAAGCTCAAGTCCTTGGCCCTCTTGAAGCATCTTGTCGCCGAACACGGCCTTTCCGGTGCCGATCTCTCGCGCCTCCTGGGAAAATCGCTGCCGCTCGGACCGATGATTCTTCGCGGCGAGCGCAGGATTACCGCCGCCCATGCCATCCTTCTGGGCAAACGTTTCGGGCTTCGACCTGATGCCTTTATTTCCTGAACTACCTCAAGTGCGTCAGGTTGAAAAACATGGCTACACCCCCCAAGAAAAAACGATGATCCAAGCCACCTACAAGGGCATCGGAATCCTCAAGCCACTCCCCGGCACTCCGAGAAAATCATCGACAAAATCGTCAATCCGGCCGCGCGTTTCCTTCGACAGGATTTGAGCAAGGTTTTCCAGTTCCTCGCCGCCGATGGCGTATGGCAGGTAAGCCAGCATCAGGTCGCCCCCGTCACATTGACCGTAGATTTGATACTCATCCCCGAGGGGTTTTCCCGAGAGAAAGCATTGGGAAATCCATGCCTCCCAGTCGGCGGGATCGCGTGCGGCGATCGCTTTCTGCCGGTCGACCAGATCGACCCGCTCACCAAAGTAGTGCGCGATCCGTTTCATCGAAGCAGGGGAAATCTCCGTGGCGATCTGCGAGTGGCAGTCAAAACACATCGCATACTCAAACGCCGTCTCGCCGCGATGGAATCCCTTCTCAATCAAATAAGCGGTCCCATCTTCGCCCAACTCGCAACGGCAGGAAATGCACTTTTCAAAGGGGCGGCCCGTCTCGGCGGAGAAAAACACTTTCGGAATCGGGACGAAGGGAACGGGACCAAGCGGTGGCAAATCCATGGCGACTCAAGCATGTCGATCCCACCCGAACTCGCAATCTCCATTTCCCCCAGGAATCAACAGGGCGATCAAGTTAGGGGAGGGATCGAAATGAAACCGCAGATGGACGCCGATGAACGCAGATTGAAAATGGATGTTTTCTTGAGATTTGCCATTTTTCGGTAACGAGGCATCGGATTCCGGATTAACATTCAGTATTTCACGAGATCTGCGTCCATCCGCGTTCATCTGCGGTTGAAAATGGAAGTTCTAAGGGCTAGCAATGCCTTCGCTTGATCACCCTGCACGAATCGATCAATGCGGCGTGGCTCCTACTTCTCTTCCCGCTGATAGACCCGGACGTAGTCGATCAGATAGCTGACAGGCAGGATGGATTCGTCAACGCCTCCAGCGGCACCCCACGAACCACCAAAAGCCAGGTTCAAGAGTAGATACTGCGGTGCGTCAAATGGCCACGATCCGACACCGCTACCATCATTCTTGATGGCGAAGTATTCTTTCTCGTCGAGGAAGAAGCGGATCTCGTCCTCGGTCCACTCCATCGAATAGACGTGGAAGGCTTCGGTCACCTTGTCGGCCTTGATCTTGCTTCCGCGCCCTGTGCCCCTGGTATGGTTGAAGTCACGGGTATGAACGTTTGCATGGATCATCGCAGGCTCATTGCCGACGAACTCCATGATGTCGAGCTCACCACAAGTCGGCCAGCCGACCTCCCTGATATTCGTCCCGAGCATCCAAATCGCCGGCCAGGTCCCAGAACCGGCCGGAACCTTCGCCCGAACTTCAAATCTCCCGTATATCCAGCTCTTCGTCTTCTCGGTCGTCAGTGATGCCGAGGTGATGGGAGCCACCTTGACTCCCTTGGTCCGCTTGGCATCGGATCCTAGTAGCAGGTTATCTTTGCGTGCCTCGATAATCAAATTCCCACCTTCCACCCGGGCATTCTCCGTTCGATTCTCGGTGTAGTATTGAAGTTCATTGTTGCGCAAGTAGCCAACTTCGTAACCCCACTTCGATGAATCAGGCGGGCCATCGACATCAAATTCGTCCGACCACACCAACTGCCAACCCTCCGGGGCTGCAGATACGCCGTTCATCATCAATCCCAGTATCGCAATGACTCGTATCATTTTGGGTGAAACGGGGAAAAGCCGACGACTCTTTCATGCCACGCCGCCGATCAAGACATAAGGTGAATGAGAGCATTTCCTCCCGCAATTGGGCCGAGATTTCCCAAATCCCTCCAAAGCTAGCTTCTTGCGCAATTTCAATCCTTGTCTAGGATGCCACCCATGTCGGGAAAATTCATGAAGTGGCATTTGGCCTGGGCGGCCATGGCTGTAGTCGCATTCGTCGTGGGTAAGGCCACGACATCCGACTCAGAACCAGACCGCTCCGCGGAGTCCAAAGTCGACACCCTCCGCGCCAATGCTTCGCGCGCCAACGGCATTGATGCGGATGGCACCAAGCTCACCCGGAACTCGGGATCCGCTTCCGAACGCAGCCCGGTGATTGATCTCTTCGGCAGCCTCTCCGCAAATGGTGCCGGCTTGAATGCCTTGGCAGAGCAAGCTTTTCGCGACCCGAATCCGATCACACGGCGACTCGCATTCGGCCAACTCCTCGCCTCCCTGACACCAGAGAATGCCGGAGAGATTCGAGACCTGCTCGTCGCAAACCGTGCTGGTGGTGACGAATGGCGGGACTTCCACTACAGCTGGGGAGCCATCTCAGGACGGGAGGCTGTCGATTTCGCCGCCAAGTCAGGCGAGCAGGACATGGAAGCCACCATGTCGGGCTGGGCCTCCGCAAACCCTGCCGAAGCCCTCAGTTTCCTCGACAATCTGCCTGAAGATCTTGCCGGTAGCCGGACGGAGATCGCCCAGAGCATCGTCGCCGGGCTTGCCGATCGAGATCTCGGATCCGCCACCGACCTCGTGATGAAACTCGCTGCCGATGGCGTCGAAGGAGCCGATCGCATGATTGAGGTGGTCGCATTCGAAGCCCTTCGCAGTGGGGGACCGAGCGAGGCCGCGGCATGGGCCACGACGCTTGCCGACGGCTCGGTCAAAGGAGCCGCCATGAATCGCATCGCGGGTGCCTATGTCCGCGAGGACCCTCAAGCGGCGGCTGCTTGGATCGAAAATTTCGCCGCAGAAGACTACGCTGCCCGGGCGGTGGCTGAAGTCGGCGAAGAGTGGGGTGAACGGGATCCCACCTCGGCGGTCAGCTGGCTCGAAACCCTGCCCGCAGGCCAGGGCCAATCCTCCGCCTTCCGCGAAGTGCTCGGAGATTGGGAAGACACGGACCCGGTCGCCGCCAGCCAGTATCTTTCAAACATGCCTCCTTCACCCCAGCGCGACGCGGCGGTCAGTGGATTCGCCCGCGGCTACGCCTGGCAGGACCCACAAGCAGCGATCGCGTGGGCTCAGGACATCTCCGATCCCGCCTTGAGGCAACGTTCACTCACCGAAGCGGGCCAAGCCTACTACCGTCGCGATCCTGAATCCGCCCGCGCGTGGCTCGAAAACAGTGGCCTCCCGCCAGAAGCACAGCAACAGGTGCTGGAGCGGCGGCGGCGTTGATCGCGGAGCACCTCCGCCGGAGCTTCAGCTTCCAGACTCTGCATCTTCACTGCGGGCAAGCAGCTTGCCATCCTTCATCAGACCCGCCCGGTGAAGACGTTCAATCGCAGCCTCCTCAATCGGACTTTCCGGACCGATCGCCAGCCGGATGAACTTGAGAAGATTCACCGTCACCGGCCGGATTAGCCGCAACGAAGGCTCGCCGAGACCAATCATCTGCTGATAATCCCGCGGCATCGAAGCCAACGCTGCCTTGAAAAGAAACGTATAAGCCGGAAGCGAAGTCGCCGGCAGGGGCGGATTCTTGATCCAGCGGATGACATCCCGCGTCTCATCCGTGACACAAAGCTCAGGCCGATAGCGTTCCAAATCAGCGCGCATCTCGGACTCCGACATCGGCACCTCGTCGAGCCCAAGAGGGATCACCGACTTCGACCAGAGACGGATGTAGGCGTCCGCCCCGCCGGGAATCGGTCGCGGCGAATACTGCTGATGGCAACGAAGGAAGGACTCCATGAAGGCAATGTGAACCCAGCGGAGAAGATGCGGATCGGCAGCCGTGTAGTCGACCTTACTGCCAGACGAGGTCGTGTACTTCCCCTTCACATGGGCATGCATGTGGTTCACCCGATCCGCCTCTTTCCCAACCGAAGCCGTGGAAGCAAAGGTCGTCACTGTCAGCCAACGAATCGTCCCCGAGAGACGCCCGAGCGGATCGTTCTTGTAGCGCGAATGCTCGCGAACACCCGTGAGACTCCCCGGATGAAGTGCCTGCATCAGCAACGCACGGATCCCCCCGACCAGCGTCGCCAAATCCGCATGCACCACCCACGGCGCCTGATCCGGCAAGTAAAGCCCCGGTTCGTCACTCGCGGCCACCGCACCCAGCCACGGCGGCACGCCATCGGGATCCCCCGTGAGAAGGGTCCGAAAGCGTTTGGAAAAGACTTCCTGGAGCGCGTTGTTCTTCAAATCACCTGAGACTAGCAGGGCTTCATGGACTTTCATCAGGAAGATGTCGGCGGGCCGAGAAGACTTCTCCCGGGGGGGGCCTGCAACAGCGAGCTATTATAAACACGATCTCGAAAAGCCTTGAGGCTCTTACGTAAAAGCACTGATACTGCCTCCGAATCTATTTCGCGCCATGAACACCTCATTTCTTTCATCGACTCGCGCCCTGCCTTTGATTTTTTCCCTTCCCCTTTGCGGCATCGCCAACGCGGCCTGGACCACCAATTTTGAGTCCGTCACACCCGGAGTGGGCGGCTCGGCCGCGGGTGTCTGGAGGGAGGTCACCAACCCCCTGACCGGAGCGGGTTCCGATACCGCTTTCGCGGTCAATCTAACCACCAATGGAGAGGTGAAGGCCGTCGACGGTAGTAGCCTGACCTCCCGGATCGACGAATCCTTCCCCTGGCGCGACCTCAATGCGGGCGAAATTCTTGATTACGAAGGGTCTTCGATCGGGCCGCTGCCTTTTGCCGTTCCCCTTCCTTTCGAAGCAGGAGTCAACGGAGACTTCATCAACATTCAAACTGAAGCCGGAGGGGCGACGGTGATCACCTTCACTTTCGGAGCCACCATCAAGGACCCAATGCTGAGTTTCACCGACATTGAGGTGAACTCCACCCTCACCTTCAGCAACGCATTCAGTATTGTCTCAAGCACACCGAATCTTTCGGCTACGGGACTTGTCATAGGAAACAACGGCTTTGGTGCCACTCCACCCTTCAATGACGAGGCGGCAGGCTCCCTGCAATTCACGGGAAACTTCACCGAGTTGGAATTCACCGTGAACAACAGCTCATCGACCATGGAAGACCGGACCGGCTACGTCGTCACCACCGCCTTCGCACCCGTTCCCGAGCCAACTCCTCTGGCCTTGATCGGACTCGGATGCCTCGCATTCCTCAGGCGGCAACGCTGGTAAATCACCACCCTCTCCCTCATCGGCTTTCCGCACGCAGGTCGTAGCAGATCAGCCTCGGCTTCTTCCCACTCACCGAATCGGAGGAGTTCTGAACCACGTAGAGCCGCCCATCGTGAAGGCTCGGTAGCGTCCAGGCCTCACGCGCAGTGAAAAGCCGGGTCCTCTGGACTTCCTTCGAACCCTCGGGGTCGAGTTCCAATTCAGCCAGGATCCCATCCTCTCCGAGAGCGAGGTATCGATTGCCAGCCTGCAGCAAGCTCGCCCGGAAAAGCCCCTCGATCTGACCATCTTCCTTCTTCCAGCGGTAGTCTTTCGTCCACCTCACTTCGCCGGTTTCGAGATCAACACACTTGAACTCGGTGTCGGGTGGATTGCGCCCGGCAAATCCGTAGAGATAGCCATCCTTCGCGATCGGCATCATGAAATGCATCCCGAACTCAGGCTGCTTCCATAGCGGCCTCGATTTACGGGACTCATCGTACTCCAGCAATACACCACCGCGTTCATAGCATTCGGAAATGAAGACGCGCGACTCGTCGATAGCCAATGGTGAAGAGGCCAGCACCGACTCATACTTCCTCGATCGCCATGGGAAGCGGT